>CBHTVL010000323.1:0-3506 GCA_966096475.1 uncultured Burkholderiales bacterium | reverse complement strand
GGTGCTGGTGACGCTGACCCGCTGACGCGGACCGAACACCCGCCCCAGCACCGAACCGGCGCCGTCACCGGAACCGGCGGACGCACCGAAACGCACATTGAATGAATACAGCCAGCCCGTAACACTGCCGGAACGGATCTGCACCCAGGCGCCCTGTCGCGCCAGGGCCTCGCCGGTGCTGCCGCCGGGCAGACTGCTCACCGCAGTGGATTCGACACGCGGTTCGCTGCGCAGCACACTGTCCCGCTCCAGGGTCACCGGCTCGGCATGGGCCGCCGTCAGCACGGCCCACAGACCGCACAGTGCCAGAATACAGCGGCATCGCTTCGCAAAAGACGGCATCGGGAACTCCGGTTTTACAAGCGGCCATTATAATCATGCGGCCTGCACACCATATTGAAATCCGGAATGCCATGAACCCCGCCCGCCGCCGCGCCATTTACGAACGTTTTCGCGCCGCCAATCCCGAACCGCGCGGCGAACTCGAATACGCCTCGCCGTTTGAACTGCTGAGCGCAGTGATTCTGTCCGCACAAGCCACCGACAAAAGCGTTAAACGCGCGACACGGCCGATGTACCAAAAACCCAATACACCGCAAGCGCTGTACAAGCTGGGCGTCGCCGGCCTCGAACCCTTTATCAAAAGCATCGGCCTCTACCGCACCAAGG
The DNA here is from genome assembly GCA_966096475.1 of uncultured Burkholderiales bacterium. Lineage (GTDB taxonomy): Bacteria > Pseudomonadota > Gammaproteobacteria > Burkholderiales > SG8-41. Next base: position 2,837 of record CBHTVL010000323.1, on the reverse strand, counting down.
CCAAAAACATCATCGCCACCTGCGGGATTCTGCTGAAGCAGCACGGCGGCGAAGTACCGCGGGACCGCGAAGCGCTGGAAGCGCTGCCTGGCGTCGGCCGCAAAACCGCGAATGTAGTGCTGAACATCGCCTTCGGCGAACCGACCATCGCCGTCGATACGCATATTTTCCGCATCGCCAACCGCACCGGTCTGGCGCCGGGCAAGGATCCGCTGGCCGTTGAACAGAAGCTGCTGAAGTTCACGCCGGACGAATTCAAACTGCACGCCCACCACTGGCTGATCCTGCACGGGCGTTATGTCTGCGTCGCGCGCAATCCGCACTGCGGTGACTGTTTGATCCGCGATCTCTGCGAATACCGCGGCAAAACACCGGCGAAGACATAAAAAAACCGCGCCATCAGGACGCGGTTTTTTAAGACAGAGAACCGGCGGTCAGTATTTGACTACCAGCCCCTGTTGCTGCGAGAAATAAGCAGCCAGATCTTCGATGTCACGCTTGGACAGATTCGCGGCCTGCGGCGCCATGATCGCATTCTTGCGCTCACCGGCCTTGTAGTCGGACAGCGCTTTGACCAGATAGTCGTAATGCTGACCCGCGAGGCGCGGGAAATCCGGCGCGGCGCTGTTGCCGTCGGGTCCGTGGCAGGCGGCGCAGGTCTTGGATTTTTCCTTGCCGGCAGCAGGATTCGCGGCCTGGGCAAAACCGCCGGCGAGCAGTGCGGCGCAACCGGCTACCAGAATCATTTTCTTGATCATCATCGCCCCTTATTTCGCCGCTGCCTGCACGGCAGGCGCTGAGTAGTAAGCCGCAACATCGGCCATGTCCTGTTCGCTGAGGCCGGCCGCAATCGCGCGCATCGACGGGTGCGAACGGTCACCGTTCTTGTAACCCTGCAGCGCCTTGACGATATAAGCCGCATGCTGGCCGCCCAGTTTGGGCACGCTGTAGGTCACCGGAAAAGCGGTCTTGTAACCGGGAATGCCGTGACAGCCGATGCACATCGAAACCTTGTCCTTGGCGGCGGCAGGCGCTGCGTCAGCGGCCTGCACCAGGCCGGGCGTCAGCACGGCCAGCCCGAAGGCAATTGCGGTTAACCGTTTCATGAGGGCGATCTTCCTTTGAATTTGGGACCTTGCAGGGCGCCGATTATAGCCCAAAAGTTTCGCTGATTGACCAGCAAAATAAGCTGATTGTCGCTCGGTGCAGCGATGCCTGATAATCCGTCGAGTCTCATCGGGAATCCCATTGAAGTCACCATCCTTCTCCGCAGCGGAATTCAAGGCATTTGCAAGACGGTTTTTCCCGTTCCTGCAATGGTGGCCCCGCATCGACCGAGGGACTCTGCACGCCGATACGATGGCCGGCCTGACCGGGGCGGTGGTCGTACTGCCCCAGGGCGTGGCGTTTGCCACCATTGCCGGCATGCCGCCCGAATACGGTCTGTATGCGGCGATGATTCCCGCCGTGATTGCCGCCCTCTTCGGTTCCAGCTGGCATCTGGTGTCCGGGCCGACCACGGCGATCTCGATCGTCATCTATTCCACGATGAGCGGGCTGGCCGTCCCGGGAACACCGGAATACATCCGCCTCGTGCTGGTGGTCACCTTTCTCACCGGGATATTCCAGCTGGCGATGGGTCTTGCGCGGATGGGTGCCCTGGTCAACTTCATCTCGCATACCGTGGTGCTTGGCTTTACCGCCGGTGCCGGCCTGCTGATCCTCGGCACGCAGATCCAGCACTTTTTCGGCATTCCGATGCCGCGCGGCATTTCCTTTGCCGAAACCCTGCATCAAACCCTGCTCGGACTGGATGACATCAACTGGTATGTGACTTCCGTCGGCATGATCACGCTGCTGGTCGGCCTTTTCATCAAACGCCGCTACCGCAAGCTGCCTTACATGATGGTCGCGATGATCGCGGGCAGCCTGTATGCCGCGCTGCTCGACATGATTCCGCAACTGGAGGCCGGCGGACAGATTGAAACCGTCAAAGCCCTGTCCGGAATTTTCCCGCATTTCTCGGCGCCCGACCTGACCCTGGAGTCGATCCGCAAGACCGCTTCCATCGCCGTGGCCATCACCCTGCTGGGACTGACCGAAGCAGTATCCATCGCGCGGGCCATCGCCGTGCGTTCCGAGCAGCGCATCGACGGCAACCAGGAATTCATCGGCCAGGGCCTGTCCAACCTCTTCGGCAGTTTCTTTTCCGCCTACGCTTCCAGCGGCTCATTCAACCGCAGCGGCGTCAATTACGAGGCCGGTGCGCGCACTCCGCTGGCCGCCGTGCTGTCCGCCGTATTCCTGCTGATCATCGTGCTGCTGGTGGCGCCGCTGGTGCAGTTCCTCCCGGTACCGACAATGGCCGGCATCCTGTTCATGGTGGCCTGGGGCCTGATCGACCTCAAACAGATCCGCGGCATCATCCGCACCAGCGTTCCCGAAAGCGTGGTGCTCGGCGTGACGTTGATGGCGACACTGTTTGTGCAACTGGAGTTCGCAATCTACGCCGGCATCCTGTTGTCACTGATGCTTTATCTCAAACGCACCTCGCACCCGGTGGTGCTCGACGTCAAACCCGATCCCGCGCCCGACAGCTATCACTACTCCGCCGACACCGGCCTGCCCGATTGTCCCCAGATCAAATGCCTGCGCATCAACGGCTCGGTGTTTTTCGGTGCTGTCGATCACATCCAGCAAACGCTCCACGAAATCGGCGAACACACGCCGCAGAAACATGTGCTGGTGGTGGCCAGCGGCATCAACTTTGTCGATGTCGCCGGTGCAGAACTGTTTGTGCACGAGGCCAAACGCCGCCGGCGCCTCGGCGGCGGCCT
>CBHTVL010000322.1:0-3522 GCA_966096475.1 uncultured Burkholderiales bacterium | reverse complement strand
CGACGCCACAAAAAAGATCTTGGCAAACAGCCAGCCGAAGCCGCCGGTGCCGATCACGCCCCACGACGCCGGGAACGGCGACAGCCAGCCGCCGAGGAACATGATGGCGGTCAGCGTCGAGATCAGGATCATCGCGGAGTATTCCGCCAGCGAAAACACGGCGAAAGTCATGCCCGAATATTCGACGTGGAAGCCGACGATCTCCGATTCGCCTTCGGCAACGTCAAAAGGCGCGCGGTTGGTCTCGGCAACGCCGGAGATCAGATAAGTAATGAACAGCGGGAACAGCGGCAGCCAGAACCAGCCAAACAAACCGGCGCTGTTCTGCTGCGCCTTGACGATCTCGGCCAGATTCAGGCTCTGCGACGCCATCAGCACGCCGACCAGTGAAAAGCCCATCGCGATTTCATAGGACACGATCTGAGCCGCGGAACGCAGGCTGCCGAGGAAGGCGTATTTCGAATTCGAGGCCCAGCCGGCAATGATGATGCCGTAGACACCGAGCGAGGTCATCGCCATCAGATAGAGCAGTCCGGCATCGATGTTCGACAGAATCAGTTCCGGCGAGAACGGAATCACCGCCCATGCCGCCAGTGCCGGTCCCAGTGCCATCACCGGTGCGAGCACAAACAGGATTTTGTTCGAACCGGTCGGGATGATCACTTCCTTGACCAGCAGCTTCAGGCCGTCGGCGATCGGCTGCGCCCAGCCGCCGAGCCAGCGGATGCCGAAGAAGGTCACGCGGTTCGGGCCCTTGCGGATCTGCATATAGCCGATCAGCTTGCGTTCCCACAGCGTCAGGTAAGCCACGCACAGCATCAGCGGCGCAACGATCAGCATGATCTTGACCAGCGTCCACACCACCGGCCACAAGGGACCGAGCAGCTCCTGCGGATAAGCGAGCAGCGAATCGAGCATCATGCGCTCGCTTTCTGCGCCTGGGCGACGCGTTCCAGTACCAGCGGTGCATCAGCCGCGCCCAGCGTTGCCGTCTCACCGCGCGCTGCGGCGATACGCACGCAATCGGCGGGCAGTTTGTCATCAATGGCGTAGGGCAGCACTGCAGCGCCGCCATCCTGCACCACGCGCAGCGCATCACCGTCACGCAGGCCCAGCTTGTCGGCCAGTGCGCGAGCCATCGTCGCCACCGGCGGCAACGCATCACGCGTCTGCTGCAGGCTCGGCGCACGACGCGCCAGCGCATCGGCGGCATAGATCGGCGTTTCGGCGATCCGCAGCAGACCGGCAGCGGCATTCGGCAGCGCACCAACGGTAACGTTCAAGTTATTGTTTTTATTGAATATTTCTGTTTTGCCGTGGAGCGCTTCACGCTGCGCGTCTTCAGCACTGTCGTGTTCGAAGCCGGACAGGCCCAGCAGATTGCCCAGCACGCGCAGCACTTTCCACGCGGGACGGGTTTCACCCAGCGGCTTCACCACACCGGCGAATGTCTGCACACGACCTTCGGTGCTGACAAATGTACCCGCGGTTTCGGTGAACGGCGCAATCGGCAGCAGCACGTTGGCGTATTCCGTCGCGCCATGCTGGAAGGGGCTCAGCGCCACCACCAGTTCCGCCTGCTTCATCGCGGTAATCGCCTGACGCGGATTGTGCATATCGAGTTCGGGTTCGACGCCGAGCAGCAGATAGGCTTTCAGCGGCGCTTCGATCATCTGTTTTGCGTTGATACCGCTGGTCTTGCCGGGCGGCACACAGCCGGCGACATAGCCACCGACGCTGTTGGCCGCGGCGCCGAGTACACCGAAGGGGCAAGCAATGATTGAAGCCAGGGCTTGGGCCAATGCCTGCAGCGTGGCCGCAGCAGCATGCTGTTCGGCGAAGTTGCCGAGGAACACGCCGGCCTTCTGTCCGCCGGCGAGGCTGGCGGCAATGCGTTTCGCGGCATCGTCCACCGTGACGCCGGCGACAGCGCCGCGCACGGCTTCAGGGATCGCCACATTTTTCAGTTCAGCAGCCGCCTTCACTACCTGCGCCAGTACCTGCGGCAGTTTCGCGGGAGAAACAATGGCCTTGTTCGAGACGCGCATCAGCAAATCGTCGTCGACGGCGTGGATGATGTTGAGTTCGCTGGCTTTTTTCGTTGACTGCCGCAGACGATGCGCCAGCAGCGGATGATCCTTGCGCAGCGTCGAGCCGATCACCAGCACGCGATCCAGTTGTGCGAAGTCGGTGATACTCATACCCAGCCAGGGCACGCCGGCGCGTTTGCCATCGGCACCGAAGTCAGCCTGGCGCAGGCGAAAATCGACATTGCCCGAACCGAGACCGCGCACCAGTTTCTGCAGCAGGTGCATTTCTTCGAGTGTCTGATGCGACGTCGCCAGTGCGCCGATCGCGGCGGCACCATGCGCGTCCTTGATGCGTTTGAGTTCGGCGGCAATAAACTCCAGCGCCACCGGCCACTCCACGTCCTGCCAGACACCTTCACGCTTGACCATCGGCTTGGCGAGGCGTTTGTCGGAATTCAGCGCTTCGTAGGAGAAGCGGTCCTTGTCCGAGATCCAGCATTCGTTGACAGCGTCGTTATCGCGCGGCAGCGTGCGCATCACGCGATTCTGTTTGATCTGCACCGTCAGGTTGGAACCGAGGCCGCAGTGCGGGCTCACGGTGGGACGGCGCGTCAGCTCCCAGGTACGGGCGCTGTAACGGAAGGGTTTCGAGGTCAGCGCGCCGACCGGGCACAGGTCGATGGCATTGCCCGACAGTTCAGAATCAACGGTCTTGCCGACGAAGGTAATGATTTCCGAATGTTCGCCGCGGCCGATCATGCCGAGTTCCATGATGCCGGCGATTTCCTGACCGAAACGCACACAGCGCGTGCAGTGAATGCAGCGCGTCATGTCGGTGGAGATCAGCGGACCGAGATTCTTGTTGGCGACGACGCGCTTGTCTTCCTGGTAGCGCGACTCGCTGCCGCCGTAACCCACGGCCAGATCCTGCAACTGGCATTCGCCGCCCTGATCGCAGATCGGGCAGTCGAGCGGATGGTTGATCAGCAGGAATTCCATGACGCCCTTCTGGGCGGTCACTGCGGCATCCGAATGCGTCCACACCTTCATGCCGTTGGTCACCGGCGTCGCGCAAGCGGGCAGCGGCTTCGGTGCCTTCTCGACCTGCACCAGGCACATGCGGCAGTTCGCGGCGATCGACAGCTTCTTGTGATAACAGAAGTGCGGCACGAAGGTGCCGGCCTTGTTGGCAGCATCCATGATCGTGCTGCCTTCAGGCACTTCCATCAGCTTGCCGTCGAGTTCGATTTCGAGCATGGCTTCAGTCTAGATATAAGGTGCGACCAGGCACTTCTTGTGGTCGATGTGGTATTGGAATTCGTCGCGGTAGTGCTTCAGGAACGCCCGCACCGGCATTGCCGCGGCATCACCCAGCGCGCAGATCGTGCGGCCCTGGATGTTCTGCGCCACGTTGTCCAGCATGTCGAGATCCTCGGGCCGGCCCTTGCCGTGCTCGATGCGGTCGACCATCCGGTACAGCCAGCCGGTTCCT
>CBHTVL010000321.1:0-3547 GCA_966096475.1 uncultured Burkholderiales bacterium | reverse complement strand
TAAGCCGTTGTCGACTTCACCTGCTTCTCGATCTGGTTGCCGGCGACGGCGCCGCCCACCGCACCGACTACAGTCATCAGTTCCTTGCCGCGACCGCCGCCAACCTGGTTGCCGAGCAAACCGCCGACGACAGCGCCGCCGGCCGCACCCAGCCCCGTACCTTCACCGTGCTGTTCGACCTGACGCACCGACTCCACCACGCCGCATTCGATGCACTTTGTTTTTGTGCTGCCGTTCTGAGCAAGGTGCGACTGTGACGATGCTCCGGTTTTGTTGGCAGAGGATTTTTCGATGGCACCACCGTCGCGCACACTGCCCGAAGAAAGCGGTATCCACCCCATCATGGCTGCCACGCCAACGGTGCTGAACAGGATTACCGCGATGCCGGCAGCCATCGCCAGCGGATGCATTGATTTACTGGTATTCGTTTCCATTTTGATTTCCTTTTGAACTGCGTTGAATGACGACTGGACGGCGGTTTGCCGGCGAGAGCCCTGTTCACGACCTGAAAGCGCAGGTCGCGCAAAAATCCGGATACCGGAAATGGCGGCAAAAACCGCCACAGTGGCAAGACATGAACCATTAAGGGAAGACGGGCGCCGCCCTGCGGCGCGTTTCATTCATACCCCGGGGGCCCGGGGTTGGTGTGAATGATGATACTGACTGGTCACTACCATTAACTTGTGCTACGATACTGACCGGTAACTCACATGTCAACTCTTTATTTGCACGCCACGCCGATTACCGGGTGTTGAAGCATTACCCCTACAGGGAGCAAGACATGGAATTCATCTGGTTTATTTTGATCGGTCTGATTGCCGGCTGGCTGGCCGGACAACTGATGAAAGGCGGCGGTTTCGGCGTTGTCGGCGACATCGTCATCGGCATCATCGGCGCACTAATCGGCGGCTATGTATTCGGCGTAATGGGCATTTCCACCGGCGGTGGCCTGATCGGCAGCATCATCGTGGCAACGGTCGGCGCCGTGATTTTCATTTTCCTGTTGCGGCTGCTCAAACGCGCCTGACCGCAACAAGAGCCCCCTACTCCGGAATCCGCATGAACAAGCCATCCAAACCAAAATCCAAACAGCGCCCGACGGCGAAATCACCCGATACCAAACCGCCGAGCGCACGCGACCGGGTATTCAAGACTGCCGCGGACCTGTTCTACCGAAAGGGCATTCGTGCCGTCGGCGTGGAAACCATCGCGGCGGAAGCCAACACCACCAAAATGAGTCTCTACCGCAGCTTCCCGTCCAAAGATGAACTGGTGGCGGAATGGCTGCGTGACCATGACACGCATTTCTGGCAGACCTGGGATGCCATGGCGCAGAAATTTCCTGATGAACCGCTGAAGCAGATCCGCGCCGCATTCGCCCTGCTCACCAAACACATCGCCGATCCGAATGCGCGCGGCTGCCCGATCGCCAATGCGGCGGTGGAACTCACTGAAAAAGATCACCCGGCGCGCAAAGTCATCGAGGCGCATAAAGCCAATCTGCGCAACCGGCTCTCGGAACTGTGCCTGCGCATGAAAGTCAAAGACCCTGAACTGCTGGCGGACGAACTGTTTCTGCTGATGGAAGGCGCACAGGTCAGCATCCAGACACTCGGTGTGCGGGGCCCTGCCCGAAACGTGGCACGCGCCGCCGACAATCTGATCGCAGCACACCTGAAACCGGTCTGATCAATAACCGGCCAACCACCCTGCGGCCTTTTGACCGCAGTAGCTCAAGGAGATCCAAATGAACACATTCATCAAACTTGTCATCGCGACCCTGACAACAGGGCTGCTGCTTGGCCTCGCAGCCTGCCAGAAAGAGGAAGGTCCGGCGGAGCGCGCCGGCAAGGCCATGGACAATGCGGTCAAAAAGACCGGTGAAAAAATCGAAAAGGCCGGCGAAAAAATCCAGGAAGCTGCGGAAGAAGCCAAAAAATAAGCCCTGACGCGGGTCTTGTCAGACCTGCCGTCAACCCGCCATCTGCATGCGCGTCAGGCGGGCATCCTCCTCCGCGCGAGCGTCGTCGATTTCGCGCATGACGCTGCTCAGATCCACCGCACCCGCCTTTCGCTCGTAACGCCCGGTCAGCACGACATCGGTTTGCAGCACGCCGCGCTCGTAAAGATCCCAGATTTCGGGACCGTAATCGGTAACCAGTAAGTCCGGCGCATAGCGGCCGAAAAAATCACGCAGATTGATGACGTCGCGCAGCAGCATGCGGCAGGCGTGATTATTGCCGGCGGCATCCACCGCCTGCGGCAGGTCGATGATCACCGGGCCATCCGCCGCCAGCAGAATATTGAATTCCGACAAGTCGCCGTGAATGACGCCGGCGCACAGCATGCGCACCACCTGGGTCAGCAGCATGGCGTGATACTCATGCGCCTGCTCCGCCGTCAGCAGGACATCGTTGAGCCGCGGCGCGGCTTCGCCATGCTCATCGGCCACCAGCTCCATCAGCAACACGCCATCGAGAAAGTTGATCGGCGCAGGCACGCGCACGCCTGCAGCTGCGAGCCGGTACAGCGCATCGACTTCGGCACGCTGCCAGACGGCTTCCTGCTGTTGCCTGCCGTAGCGAGTGCCTTTGGCCATGGCGCGGGCCTGGCGTGAATTCCTGACCTTTCGGTTCTCGGTGTAGTCGACGGCCTGGCGGAAACTGCGCTGGGTGGCTTCCTTGTAGATCTTGGCGCAGAGCGTCTCGCCGCCGCTGCGCACCACGTAAACCGTGGCCTCCTTGCCGCTCATCAACTGGCGCACTACGGAGTCGATCAGACCTTCTTCAATCAGGGACTGCAGGCGCTTGGGCGGTTTTATCGCGCAATTCTACGCTACCCGTCCGCGACGCCCCTCAGCCCGGGCGAACAGCAACGGCTGATGCGTTACGGGGATACCGAAGCCCGGGTATCGGGGAGTCGGTGGGCAATTCCTTTATGACAGTCGATGCAGGTTTTCTCACCGCTGGCCAGTTCGCCCGAATGCGCCTGCACCGCACGTTTGCTCTGGCGGGTGAAATCCATGGACACCAGATTGTGGCAATTGCGGCATTCAAGGGAGTTGTTGGCCTTCAGCCTGACCCAGTCGTGCTGTGCCAGTTCCAGCCGCTTTTCGAGAAATTTCTCTCGCGTGTTGATCGTGCCGAAAACCTTGCCCCAGACCTCCTTGGATGCCTGCAGCTTGCGGGCGATCTTGTCTGTCCAGTTGTGCGGCACATGACAATCCGGGCAGGTGGCGCGCACCCCCGAACGGTTGGTGTAATGGATGGTCGGTTGCAATTCGACAAACACGTTTTCGCGCATCTCGTGGCAACTGGTGCAAAACAGCTCGGTATTGGTCAGCTCAAGGGCCGTGTTGAATGCACCCCAAAACACGATGCCGGCAAAAAAGCCGCCGAGCGTCAGAAAGCCCAGCGAGAACACCTTGCTCGGCGTCGACAGCGTACGCCAGGAGCTGCCCGCTATCTGTTTCAACCGCAGCCAAAGGCCGTTCATTTTTTTGCGGCCTTTTTTGGTACAGCCGCAACTTCCGCATCAACGAAGGTGT
>CBHTVL010000320.1:0-3570 GCA_966096475.1 uncultured Burkholderiales bacterium | reverse complement strand
TCATGGGCACGGGCCGCTGCGCGGTGCTCTCGGGTCCGAGTTTCGCGCAGGAAGTTGCCGCCGGTCTGCCGACGGCGCTGACGCTGGCTTCGAAGGATTCTGCTTTTGCCGCAGCAACGGCGCAGGCATTGCACGGACCGACGCTGCGGGTTTATTCGCATGACGATGTCATCGGCGCCGAAGTCGGTGGTGCGGTCAAGAACGTCATCGCCATCGCCGCAGGCGTCTGCGACGGTCTCGGCCTCGGGCTCAATGCGCGCGCGGCGCTGATCACCCGCGGTCTTGCCGAAATGACGCGTCTGGGAATCGCGCTGGGCGCGCGCGCTGAAACCTTCATGGGACTCGCCGGCATGGGTGACCTGATCCTGACCTGCACCGGCGATCTGTCGCGCAACCGCCGCGTCGGCCTGGCGATTGCGCAGGGCGCGGGGGTGGCAAAAACCCAGGCTTCACTCGGCCATGTCGCAGAGGGTGTATTCACCGCCGCCGAGGTGCAGCGCCGGGCACGCGCGAGCGGTGTCGAGATGCCGATCACCGATGCCGTCTGCCGCGTGATCGAACAGCCGCAGAGTGCTGCCGCCGTGGTGCGCGAGCTGCTGGCGCGCAACGCCAAACCCGAACAGCGGCGTTAAGCGCTTCGCGGCTTTACCGCCGTTCCCGTTTTTCGTTCTAAGTTTCCTTCTAAGCGCCGCCTGCAAATCCGTTCTGGCGCCACGCTTCATAAACCACGATCGCCACCGCATTCGCCAGATTGAGACTGCGGCTGTGTTCGCGCATCGGCAGCCGCAGCCGATTTGCATCGTGAAATGATTCCAGCACCGGTTGCGGCAGGCCGCGCGTTTCCGGGCCGAAGACCAGCACATCGTTTTCGGCATAAGCCACCGCATCGTAACGAGTGCCGCCGCGTGTGGTCACCGCAAACATCCGGCGTTCACCGATTGCCTGCCGGCAGGCCGCCCAGTCGTCATGGACCCGGAGATTGGCGTGTTCGTGATAGTCCAGCCCGGCGCGGGCCAGCGTGCGGTCATTCAGTGTGTAACCCAGCGGACGCACCAGATGAAGCCGTGCGCCGCTGTTGGCGGCGAGACGGATCACGTTACCGGTATTCGGCGCGATCTCGGGTTCGTAGAGTACGATGTCGAACATATGTCGCTGTTGTTGAGGCTTCGCCTTGGTTGTCACCAAGGCTGGAAGAGGATATCCTTAAATATCAATAACATGCGCGATATGCGCGGATGCGGGGTTTTGGTGCGAGGCTTTCTTTTCTTGATACGCTCGGCATCCCAATGGCTCACCCTTCATCATTTTGAGCGAAAACCCTATGGGCCGTCCTGAAAAAATCCGGCTGGGCGAAATCCTGGTGCAGCAGAAGCTGCTCACCGAGGAACAGCTGAAGGCCGCCCTCGACGAACAGAAAAAGACCGGCCGCCGTCTCGGCCGCGTGTTCATCGAGCGCGGCTTCATTTCCGAAGAGCAGATTTCCCGGGCACTGGCCCGCCAGCTGGGCGCCGATTACATCGATCTGAAGCATTACAACATCAAGCGTGAAGTGGTGGCCCGTCTGCCCGAAACCCAGGCGCGGCGTTTCCGTGCGATGGTGCTCGAAGACCGCGGTGAAGCCTATCTGGTCGGCATGGCCGATCCCACCGACCTCGCAGCCTACGACGATATCGCGCGTATTCTCAGGCGCGAGATCGAGTTGGCGGTAGTCACCGAAAGCGAGCTGCTGCGTACCATCGACCGCAGTTACCGGCGCACCGAGGAAATCACCGGTCTGGCGCAGGAGCTGCAGGCCGAGATCGGCGATTCCGGCGCTGTGGATTTCGGTGCGCTGGCGATGACGCCGGGGCTGGAAGAGGCCCCCGTCGTCAAACTGCTGCAGACCGTGTTCGAGGATGCCACGCAGGCGCGTGCCTCCGACATCCATATCGAACCGCAGGAACGCCGGCTGCAGATCCGTTTCCGTATCGACGGCGTGCTGCATCTGCAGACCGAAGCCGACAGCAAGATTGCCTCGGCGGTGGTGCTGCGTCTCAAGCTGATGTCGGGACTCGACATCGCCGAAAAACGCATGCCGCAGGACGGCCGTTTCAACGTCAAGATCCGCAACACCGCAGTCGATGTGCGCATTTCGACCATGCCCACCCAGTACGGCGAATCCATCGTCATGCGTCTGCTCAATCAGGGCAGCGGCATTCTCGGGCTGGAGAACATCGGCATGCCCGCGGAAATGCTCGACAAGGTGCGCGAGGTGATCCACCGTCCCAGCGGCATGGTGCTGGTCACCGGCCCCACCGGCAGCGGCAAGACCACAACGCTGTATGCCGCCCTCAACGAACTCAATACGATGGAACGCAAGATCATCACCGTTGAGGACCCGGTCGAATACCGGCTGGCCGGCATCAACCAGGTGCAGGTCAATGAAAAAATCGAACTGACCTTTGACCGCGTGCTGCGTTCGGCGCTGCGTCAGGATCCGGATGTGGTGCTGGTCGGCGAGATGCGCGATGAAAACACCGTCGAAACCGGCCTGCGCGCGTCAATGACCGGTCACATGGTGTTTTCAACCCTGCATACCAACGATGCCGTCAGCACGCCGGTGCGCCTGCTCGACATGGGCGCGCCGCGTTACATGGTGGCGCTGTCGCTGCAACTGGTGATTGCCCAGCGGCTGCTGCGGGTGATCTGCGAGAGCTGCAGCGAGGATTACCAGCCGCTGCCCTCGGAACATGAATGGTTGCGCAGTGAACTGGGCGATCAGGTTGATCAACACGTCTACAAACACGGCCGCGGCTGTTCATATTGCAACGGCACCGGGTTTGTCGGCCGTACCGGCGTTTATGAAATGCTGGAAATGACCAAACCGGTGGTCGAGGCCGCGAATCAGGACGACGTCAGGGCTTTCATGAAAATCGCCCGCGAGCAGATCGGCCGCAACACGCTGCGCCATCACGCCGCGCAACTCGCGGCTTCCGGTCGCACATCGCCCAATGAGGCGATGCGCATCAGCAGCCAGCTCGACGAGTAATCACGGATGCCTTTTTTTGCCTATAAGGGACGCGATGACCGGGGGCAGTCGGTGCAGGGCATTCTGGAGGGTGCAGACAGCGGAGCGGTGGCGGGGCAGCTGTTCGGGCAGGGCATCGTGCCCTTGGATATCAAACCTTCGGCGCCGCCGCGCGATGGCGATATCTCGTTCAAAAAACTCTTCGGCAAGGAAAAGATTTCCCACACCGAGGTCCTGCTTTACAGCCGGCAGATGTACACCCTGCTCAAGGCCGGCGTGCCGATCATGGGCGCGCTCAAGGGGCTGGAAGATTCGACCCAGAACAAACGTTTTGCCGGTGTCGTGCGCGATATCCGCGAAAGCCTGGATACCGGCCGCGAGCTGTCGCAGTCGCTGGCGCGCCATCCCGACGTGTTCTCCCAGTTTTATACCTCGATGGTCAGCGTTGGCGAGCAGACCGGGCGTCTCGAAGAGGTATTCATGCGCCTGTTCGAGCACCTTGAATTCGAAAAATTCATGCGTGAGCAGATCAAGGCCGCACTGCGTTACCCGAGTTTTGTGAT
>CBHTVL010000319.1:0-3586 GCA_966096475.1 uncultured Burkholderiales bacterium | reverse complement strand
GCACCGGCGCGCTTCAGCGCGCGCGCGGCGAGTTCGGTCAGTTCCGCAATCGGCAGCACCGGCATGACGTCAGTCCACCGTCGTGCCGGATTTTTTGGCGACGTCGGCCCACTTGGCAGCTTCCGCGCGGAAGAAAGCATTGAATTCCGCCGGCGTGTTGCCGCTGGGTTCCGCACCTTCGGCGCGGATGCGCTGCACGACTTCCGGTGCCTTCACCGCAGCGACCCATTCCTTGTACAACTTGTCCTGGATGGCCTGCGGTGTTTTCGACGGCACCAGCAGACCGTTCCACTGTACCGCCACGTGATCAGCCACACCGGCTTCGATCATCGTCGGCACATTCGGCGCCACCGCCGAGCGCGTCTTGTCGGCAACACCCAGCCCGCGCAGGCGGTTTGCAGCGATATGCGGCGCGGCGACCGGCATCACCACAAAGGCAACCTGCGATTCACCGGTAAGCAGCGCAACGGTTGCCGGCGCCGCACCCTTGTACGGCAGGTGGTTGATGCGGGCACCGGTTTTGACGCGCAGCATTTCCATCGCCATATGCGACATCGTGCCGGTACCGGCCGAGGAGTAATCGAGCGTATTTTTGCTCTTGGCCAAGGCGACCAGATCCTTGACGTTTTTCACCGGCAGCGCCGGGTGCGAAACCAGCACGAAGGGATAGGACGAGGCCATTGAAATCGCTGCGAAGTCCTTCACCGGATCAAAGGACAGTTTTTTATAGATCGCCGGGCTGATCGAGATCGAGGAGTTGGCGAAAAAAATCGTATAACCGTCTGCAGGGGCCTTCGCCGCAAGATCGGCAGCGATGTTGCCGCTGGCGCCGGCGCGGTTATCGACAATCACCTGCTGACCCAGCTGCTGGGAATACTTCTGCGCGATGATGCGCGCGACCAGATCGCTGCCGCCGCCCGCCGGGAAAGGCAGGATCATGCGGACACTGCGGGTCGGGAATTCCTGGGCACCGGATGATGTCGCGACAAGCGCCCCTGCGAATGCTGCAGCGGTCAGCGCAATGCCGAGCGAAATGGAACGGGCCATGATGTGTCCTCCAAGCCGGGTTTTATGTGATTCCGGACCGGGAGTCTCTCCCGCCGGCCCGGAAAAATCAAACAGCGGCTGCTGATGCGAAATCAGCCCGCCGTGAGCAAGGACTCGCCGGGTTTGACCCGGGTGAATTTGACCGGCCGCGTTTCGATATTGAAACGGCCGTCCTGCCAGCCGACGCAGGTGTAGCGCGAGTTCTCGAGATCGCGCACATCCGGATGGTCGGCGCGGAAGTGGGCACCGCGCGAATCCTCGCGCGCCATCGCCGCGAAGCGTATCGACTTCGACACCATGACCAGATTCTTCAGGTTGAGCCAGTCATGCCAGGTCAGGTTGAAGGCCAGGGTTGAACCGTTGATGCCGACCGTATCGAGCTGGGCATCGAGCTCATCCAGCAGCCCCTCGGCGCGCACCAGAGAAGCGGCATCACGCACGATGCCGACGTCATCCCACATCACGTTGTACAGCCGTTCACGGATCAGATTGAGATCCCCGCCCTTGCGCGACAGCGGCGCCTGGCAGCGGGCAACGGCCGCATCAATCGCCTCCTGATCGGGGGCGCGGAATTCGCCGTTCGCCTTGACCCAGCCCGGCATCACGTCGCCGGCGATGCCGCCGAAGACCGTGGAGTTGGCCACGCCGTTGCCGCCGAGCCGGTTGGCGCCGTGCACGCCACCCGAATCCTCGCCGGCGACAAACAGGCCGTGCAGATCGGTGGTGCAGTCGGTTTTGAACACCACGCCGCCCATCATGTAATGCGCGGTCGGCACCACGTCGGCGAGACCGCCGACCAGGTCAAAACCGCAGTCGGCACAGCGCTCGACCATGCCCTTGAATTCCTTGCGCACCATCACCGGATCGAGATGACGCATGGTGATGTAGAGGCCGCCGCGCGGACCGACACGGCCGGCGCGCATTTCCTCAAACATGCCGCGGCTGACGATGTCGCGCGTCGCGCGTTCGTTGCGCGGGTCGTACTTGTGCATGAAGCGCTCGCCATCGCCGTTGAGCAGGTAACCGCCGGCGCCGCGCAGGCCTTCTTCGATGATGGTGCCGGTGATGCGCGTGTCCATGCCGGCAATCAGGCCGGTCGGATGGAACTGCACCATTTCCATGTCGCGCAGCTGCAGCCCGGCGCGCATTGCCATCGCCATGCCGTCGCAGCTCTTGTCGCCGGAGGGCGTGTGGTACTTGTACATCGTCGGTCCGCCGCCGGTGGCCAGCAGCACCGCCTGCGCCTGCACGAAAGTGAATTCGCCGCTGCGCATGTCGATCATCAGCACGCCGGAAACCGCATCACCGGCTTTAGTACGGATGAACTCGACGGCGCGATGCTCTTCCAGCCGGTTGATGCCGCGCGCCCACACCTGTTCGGCAAGGCGGTTGATGATTTCAATGCCGGTCAGGTCGCCCTTGTGCACGGTGCGATCGAAAGTCTGTCCGGCGAAGGCCTTCTGGTGAATCGTGCCGTCGGGATTGCGGTCAAAGAAGCAGCCGAGTTCGTTTTCCAGTTCATGAATACGCTCGACCGCCGTCTCCACCAACGTCCAGGCGAGATCCTGATCGGGCAGCCATTTGCCGCCTTCGATGGTATCCATGAAATGGCGCTCAACCGAGTCGCCTTCAGCCAGCGCCACGTTGTAACCGCCCTGCACCATGCGCGTGCAACCGCTTTTGCCGAGCAGGCCTTTGACGGCAACGGTAATCGAGAGGTCTGGATTGTGCTGATGGGCATGCAGCGCGGCGAACAGGCCGGCGCCGCCGGAACCCAGAATCAGAATGTCGGTCTTGATGGTTTTCATGAGTGACTAACTTTTGACGCCAAGTGCAGCCAGTACGCCGGCGCGCTGGTCCTTGGCGGCGGCATTGACCGCGGTGTAAAGACTGCCGCCGTGGGAATCCATCGCAACCAGCAGCGGGCCGAAGCCCTTGATGCGGAATTTCCACAGCGATTCGGGATTGAGGTCGTCGAGATCAACCTCTTCGATCTGTTCGATCCAGGTCGTTTCCAGTGCGGCGGTGCCGCCGATGATTGCCAGATAAACGCCGCCGAGGTCGGCAAAAGCCTTGGCCGAGGCCGCAAACAACCCGCCCTTGCCGATGATGATGCGCACGCCGTACTGCTCCATCAGTGGACGCGTGAACCGCTCCATACGTGCGCTGGTCGTGGTGCCGATGCAGATCGGCGCATAACCCGAGGGATGCGCCTGGGTCTCGCCGACCCATTTGACGTTGGGAGCGGTATGCACCACCGCATGGCCGCGCATATCGAAACGCGTCTTGCGGTTGTGATCGAACATGTGAATCTGCGTGGCATCACGGATGCCGTACAGCGTCTGGTGCAGGGTGACTGTGTCGTTGATGCGCAGCTTGCGCACCTGCTCTTCCGTCACCGGCATATTGAGTTCGTAATGCGCCATATCAGTATCCCGTATCTGTATCTAGTACCCGTACGTGAGGCCTTGCGGCGTAAAAGTGGCCCGCGCGCGCCGCGCCGAATGGCACTGCATGTTCACGGCAACGGGATTCATCG
>CBHTVL010000318.1:0-3606 GCA_966096475.1 uncultured Burkholderiales bacterium | reverse complement strand
TACATCCGGCGAAATTTATGTCACCTGGACCAAGCCGCTGGCCAAACCCTATACCGGCGACATCCGCTTCTCGAGATCCGTTGACGGCGGCAAGACGTTCAGCAATCCGGTGACGCTGCATACCGACCGGCAGGAAATTACCCACCGCTTCGACGCGCTGACCGTCAACCGTGACGGGCGCGTTTTTGTGGCTTGGATCGATAAACGTGATCAGGTCGTCGCGGCAAAGGGCAAGCAGGATTATCGCGGCGCCGCGGTTTATTACGCGGTGTCCGATGACCGGGGGGCGACCTTCCGCGGCGATTACAAGCTGGCCGACCATAGCTGCGAATGCTGCCGGATTGCGCTGCTGCCGCAGAGCGACGGCAGCGTGCTTGCTTTGTGGCGTCACGTGTTCGATCCGAATATCCGTGATCATGCGCTGGCGCAGCTGAATGCCGACGGCATAAGCAGCGGGTTTCGCCGCGCCACATTCGACAACTGGCGCATTGATGCCTGCCCGCATCACGGCCCTTCGCTGGCGGCTGATGCGTCGGGACGGCTGCATGCGGTCTGGTTTTCTCAAGGGGTGAACGGGGCCGGTGTGTTTTACGGCCGCTTGCGTGACGGCGGCGTTGACGGACAGCGCCGGATCGGCGGCGAGACTGCGGAGCATGCCGATCTGCTCGCTGCGGGAAACCGTCTTGTGCTGGCTTGGAAGGAATTCGATGGTGAGCGCTCGCGGCTGCGCGCCATGATTTCGGAGGATGCCGGCACGCGCTGGCGCGACGTGGAACTGGCGACGACCGCGGGCGCTTCGGCGCAGCCGCGGCTGATGGTGCACCGCGACCGCTTTTACGTGTTCTGGAACACCCAGCGCGAACCGCTGTCAGTACACAGGGTGCCGCAATGAACGCATGGCGATGGCTCCTTGCAGTTTTTGCATTGCAGACTGTGTTGACGGTTCCGGCACTTGCTGCCGCAATCCGCGGTTTTGATGCTGACAGCATGGCCGCTATCCGCAAAACCCATGAAGGACGCCCGTTTGTGCTGGCGTTCTGGTCGGTGCACTGCGAACCCTGTCGCGCCGAAATGGCGGACTGGAAAACACTGCGCCGCCGTTATCCCGGCATACCGGTACTGCTGGTGGCCGCCGATTCGCTGCGTGACCGTGCGTTAATTGAACGTTTTCTGAAGCAGTACGATCCGGGCACCGTCGAACGCTGGGCGTTTGCCGACGATTTCCAGGAAAAAATCCGTTATTCGGTCGATCGCAGCTGGCGTGGTGAACTGCCGCGCAGCTATCTGTTTGATGCCGGGCATCACCGTGAGGCAATCAGCGGTGCGATCAGCCTGACGGCCGTCGATGCCTGGATGAAACAGCAGCCGGCTTCAGCGCGTTAAGACAAGGGGCTTGGCACCCAGCGTCTGCGCTGCGCGTTCAGCGGCTTCGCGCGCCGCCGCTTCATTGGCAAAGGGGCCGGCCTGCACACGGAAAACGCCATCGCTCCCTTGCACGCGAAGACTGCCGGCAAGCCAGTCCGCCTGTGACTGCAGGCGGGCCAGATAACTTTCGGCATTGGCCTGCACACCGAAAGCGCCGAACTGCAGATAACTGCCGCCGGCCGCAACTGCCGTGCTTGCCGTGGCCGCCGGCGGTGTCACCGGCGGCAGCGCGGCGACTTCGATGGCCGGCGCAGCCAGCGGTTTTGCCGTTGCCACGGGTGGCGGTTCTGCGACCGGCGTTGATGCGCCGGGGATGATGCTTTCGACATCGACCAGACCGCTGCCACCGCCGACGATGCCGAGTTTGTACGCAGCGGTGTAGGACAGATCGATCAGGCGGTCGCTGATGAAGGGGCCGCGGTCGTTGACGCGAACAACGACCGATTTGCCGTTGCTGACATTGGTGACACGGACATAACTGGGGATCGGCAGCACGGTGTGCGCGGCGGTCATGCCGTACATGTCATAGAGCTCGCCCGACGAAGTCTGTTTGCCGTGATAACGGCGGCCATACCACGAGGCCACGCCGCGGGCACGATAGGGCTCCACACGCGTCATCGGCGTGTAGTTGCGGCCCATCACGGCATAGGGGCGCATCGTCGCGCGGTTCAGCGGCTCGTTTTTCGGCACCGCATCGGGAATGGCTTCGAGATTGGCCGGGGCGTTGGCGCCAGGACCGTCATCCAGATAAAAGCCGCCGCCCTTTGTGGCCGGCGCAGTGCTGCCGGGTGCGCGGTCGATACTGCCGCTGCGCTGCGGCGCGCTGCCGCAGGCGGTGAGTGCGGCGGCAGCGACCAGGATGGCCGCGATACGCAGATTCATCATCAGGTCTGCACCAGTTTTTTGTGGGTGTTGATGCTCATCAGGATGCCAAAACCCAGACAGATGGAAACCAGGGAAGTTCCGCCATAACTGATCAGGGGCAGCGGTACGCCGACTACGGGCAGGATGCCCGACACCATGCCCATGTTGACGAAAGCGTAGGTGAAAAATGTCATCGTCACCGCACCCGCAAGCAGGCGCGTGAACAGCGTCGGCGCATTGGCGGTGATGACCATGGCCCGGGCGATCAGGAACAGGAACAGCAGCAGCAGGATGGCGTTGCCCAGCAGACCGAATTCTTCGGCATAAACCGCGAAAATGAAATCGGTAGTGCGTTCGGGGATGAAGTCGAGATGGGTCTGGGTCCCGTTCATCCAGCCCTTGCCCAGTATGCCGCCGGAGCCGACGGCAATGGTCGACTGGATGGTGTGGTAGCCGCTGCCCAGCGGATCGGTGGTCGGGTCGAGCAGCGTCAGGATGCGCTGGCGCTGGTAGTCATGCAGCACCGACCACAGGAAGGGCAGGCTGGTCAGCCCTGCTGCGCCCAGCGCAATGATGACGCGCCAGGGCAGGCCCGCGAGGAAAATCACGTAACAGCCGCTGGCCATGATCAGGATCGCGGTGCCGAGGTCCGGCTGGCGGGCGATCAGCGCGACCGGCGCGACGAGCATCAGCGCGGCAATGCCGTAGTTGCGCAGCGAGGCTTCATGCCGGTTGAAATACCAGGCGAGCATCAGCGGCAGCGCGATTTTCATCAATTCGGAAGGCTGGATGCGGGTGACCCCGACGTGCAGCCAGCGCCGTGCGCCGTTGACGATTTCACCGAACAGCGCGACGCCGATCAGCAGCGCGCAGCCCAGCGCGAATACCGGCAGCGCCAGACGCTGCAGATAATGCGGCGGAATGTTGGCGAACAGCCACATCACGCCGAGCGCCACCAGCATGTTGCCGAGCTGGCCCGAAGTGCGCACGAAGTTGCCGTTGGAAGCGCTGAGCAGTACCAGCAGGCCGGTGAACATCAGCAGCAGGATCGCCGACAGCAGCACGCCGTCAATGTGCCGGGTCAGGAACAGCATCAGTCGTCGCAATACGGGGGGCATCAGTCGTCCGTTTCAGCCGGTTTCTGCGGCACTTTGCCGAGCAGGTAGTAATCCAGCACCTGGCGCGCGACCGGTGCTGCGGCACGCGCGCCGAAACCGGAGTTCTCCGCGATGACGGCGATGGCAATTTTCGGCTGCTCGGCCGGCGCATAAGCGATGAACAGCGCGTGGTCGCGATGGCGTTCGGCGACGCGGCTCT
>CBHTVL010000317.1:0-3633 GCA_966096475.1 uncultured Burkholderiales bacterium | reverse complement strand
CAATATCGAGCAGGTGGTTGAGCCGTACATCCGCGGCAAGGCCATGCGTTATCTGGAAGAAGGCAAGATCGTGATTTTTGCCGCAGGCACCGGCAATCCCTTTTTCACGACGGATACTGCAGCGGCATTGCGCGGCATGGAAATGAATGTCGATCTGGTGCTGAAGGCAACCAAAGTCGACGGGGTTTATATCGACGATCCCAAGACCCATCCCGATGCGATGCGCTACCGCAAGCTGACTTTTGACGAGGCCATCATCAAGAACCTGAAGGTCATGGATGCCACGGCGCTGACGCTGTGCCGTGACCAGAAACTCCCGATCAACGTCTTCAGCATCTTCAAACCGCAGGCATTGAAGCGGGTGGTGATGGGTGAAGATGAAGGCACGATGGTCCATGTTTGACTGGAGGCGAAAATGATTGCTGACATCAAGAAAAACGCTGAGCAGAAAATGAAGAAGACGATCGAGGCGCTGAAGACCGACCTCGGCAAGGTCCGCACCGGCCGTGCGCATACCGGTCTTCTCGATCATGTGATGGTTGATTATTACGGCAATCCGACGCCGCTGCCGCAGGTGGCCAACGTGACGCTGCTCGACGGCCGCACGATCGGCGTCAGCCCGTACGAAAAGAAGATGGCGCAGGCTATCGAGAAGGCGATCCGCGACGGCGATCTGGGGCTGAACCCGATGACGCAGGGGGACATTGTGCGGGTTCCGATGCCGGCCCTGACCGAGGAGCGCCGCAAGGATCTGATCAAGGTGGTGAAGCACGAAGGGGAGAACGCACGGGTTGCCGTCCGTAACATCCGCCGCGATGCGAATACCCATCTCAAGGATCTGCTGAAGAAAAAGGAAGTGGCGGAGGATGATGAACGCCGCGCCCAGGATGAAGTGCAGAAGCTGACTGACCGTTCGATCGCCGAAATCGACAAACTGCTGGAGGTCAAGGAAGCCGACCTCCTGGCGATCTGATACGTGGCCAGTTCCACCCAGGAAATCCCCGTTGTCGGTGGTGTGCCGCGTCATGTGGCCATCATCATGGATGGCAACGGACGCTGGGCCAAACGGCGTTTTCTGCCCCGGGTGGCGGGTCATCACAAGGGTGTCGAGGCAGTGCGCAACACGGTGCGGACCTGCGCCGAACGCGGCGTTACTGCACTGACGCTTTTCGCGTTCAGCAGTGAAAACTGGCGCCGTCCGCAGGAAGAAGTTTCGCTGCTGATGCAGCTGTTTGTCAGCGCATTGCAGCAGGAGGTGGATCGCCTGCACCAGAATGGCATTCGCTTCCGGGTCATTGGCGATTTGTCGCGATTTGACCGCAAGCTGGTTGACCTGATCGAATCCGCGCAAAAACTGACCGCTGCCAATGCCGGGTTGACGCTCACTGTGGCCGCCAACTATGGCGGCCGCTGGGACATCCTCCAGGCGGTCAACAAGCTGCGCCAAAGCAGCGGCGCCGATAGTTCACCCTGGACCGAGGCGCAATTGCTGCCTCATCTATCGATGGGCGATCTTCCGGAACCGGATCTGTTTATCCGCACCGGCGGCGAGCAGCGCATCAGCAATTTCCTGCTCTGGCAGCTGGCATATACGGAACTGTATTTCACGGACACCCTGTGGCCGGATTTTGATGCCCAGGCGCTGGATCTGGCGATCACTTCCTATCGTCAGCGTGAACGGCGTTTCGGCCGTACCAGCGAACAAGTTTCGGTTTCCGCCGAAACAACCGACCGCGCGGCCAACGCCTGAGCGCGCCGTTCCGGCGTCCCACGCCATGCTTCTGACAAGAATTCTTACCGTAGCCGTCCTGCTGCCGTTATTCGTGGGCGGCCTTTTTTATCTTCCCGGCGACTGGTGGGCCATCGCCTTGCTGCCAATGGTCATGGCCGGCGCGTGGGAGTGGGCCAATCTGTCGGGTTTCAAGGCGGTGTTTCGCGGCTTTTATGTCCTGCTGCTGCTGGTTTCAGCAGTAGCCATCCTGGCGTTGCAGGAACTTGCGCAATCATTACTCATCGACAGGGCTGTTTTTGCCGTTTCAGCGGTTTTCTGGCTGCTGCTGGCGCCGCTTTGGCTGAAGTTCGGCTGGAAAACCAGATCACCGGTTCTGATGGCGGTGACAGGCTGGGTGCTGCTGATGCCGACCTGGCTGGCTCTGGCTCGACTTCAGGAGCGGCCTTGGCTGCTGCTGGCACTCATGGGTATCGTCTGGGTGGCCGACAGCGCAGCCTATTTTGCCGGACACCAGTGGGGCCGACGCAAGCTGGCGCCTTCGGTAAGCCCCGGCAAGACCTGGGAGGGTGTTGCGGGGGCTGCACTGGCAGTCGCGGTGTATCATGCGCTGGTCTGGAATTTCGGTTTCGGGCCGCATGCGCCGGGTCTTGCATTTGCGGCTGCTGCGCTGGTTGCCGTACTTTTCCCGTTAAGCATCATCGGAGACTTGTTCGAGTCGTGGATCAAACGTCAGGCCGGGGTCAAGGACAGTGGACGATTGCTGCCGGGACATGGCGGCGTTCTCGACCGCATCGATGCCTTGACTTCGACTTTGCCGCTGGCCGCACTGATCGTGGCCGGCTTGCTGCAGCAGGGCTGAAGACATGCAATACCTGACCATACTTGGCTCTACCGGCAGCATCGGTCTCAGCACGCTTGATGTTGTGGAGCGCAATCCTGACCGTTTTGCAGTTGTTGCCTTGACCGCACGCTCCAGAATTGACGTTTTGTTTGAGCAGTGCTGCCAATTCAAACCCCGATATGCTGTTGTTATTGAGCCGGCCGACGCCGAGCGGCTTCAGAAACGTCTGCGCGTTTCAGGTTCCGAAACCGAGGTGATGTGCGGAACTTCAGCGTTGGAAACCGTTGCGGCACTGCCCGAAGTGTCGACGGTCATGGCGGCGATTGTCGGCATCGCCGGGCTGAGGGCCACCCTGGCCGCGGCCCATGCCGGCAAGCGGATATTGCTGGCCAACAAAGAGTCGCTGGTCACCGCGGGCGGATTGTTCATGGCTGCCGTCAATTCGAGCGGTTCCGATCTGCTGCCGATCGACAGCGAACACAACGCGGTATTCCAGGCTTTGCCGTCGAACCGTCGCGGGACTCTGGCCGATAGCGGCGTCCGACGGATTCTGCTGACGGCTTCCGGCGGACCGTTCCGGACCATGTCCCTGGATCAGATGGCTTTGGTGACCCCGGATCAGGCCGTAGCGCATCCGAACTGGAGCATGGGCAGGAAGATTTCCGTCGATTCCGCAACCATGATGAACAAGGGGCTTGAAGTCATTGAAGCCCATTGGCTTTTCGATGCCGATCCTTCGGTGATCGAAGTGGTCATTCATCCGCAAAGTGTCATTCATTCCATGGTCGAGTATTGCGACGGATCTGTTTTGGCGCAGCTCGGCAATCCCGACATGCGGACACCCATCGCCCACGCGCTGGGTCATCCTTCGAGAAGTCCTTCGGGTGCGGATTATCTGGATCTGGCGAGCATTGGTACGCTGCAATTCGAGCGACCCGATGTGGCGCGTTTTCCCTGTTTGCGACTGGCTTATGACGCGCTCAAAACCGGACCAGCTGCGGTGATCGCGTTGAACGCGGCCAATGAGGTTGCTGTTTCCGAGTTTCTGGCGAACCGGATC
>CBHTVL010000316.1:0-3635 GCA_966096475.1 uncultured Burkholderiales bacterium | reverse complement strand
CCACCGGCGGTGGTCACGGCGCCGGCGGCAAGAGTTACGGCCCCGCGGTGATCGACGATGAAACACCGACGCCGGAACACGCACGTTTCAACTGGCCGCATTTTTGCAAGGTGCTGGCCGCCGGACTGCTGTTATGGGGTTCCGGCATGGCAGTGATCATTGCCGTATTCGGCTGGGGCAGCACGCTGGCGCAGATGGGCTGGTTTTTCACCAAGGCTGCACTGCTGACCTTCGGCGGCGCCTATGCGGTGCTGCCGTACGTGTATCAGGCCGCGGTTGAACATTATCAGTGGGTTACGCCGCTGCAGATGATCGACGGCCTCGCGCTCGGCGAAACCACGCCGGGCCCGCTGATCATGGTCGTGGCTTTTGTCGCCTTCGTCGGCGGCTGGACCACGCAATTCCTCGGCGCCGACCATCTGTTCGCCGCAGCGGCGCTGGCCGCGGTGGTGGTCACCTACTTCACCTTCCTGCCGAGTTTCATTTTCATCCTGCTTGGCGGGCCGCTGGTCGAAACCACCCACGGCGAACTGCATTTCACC
The DNA here is from genome assembly GCA_966096475.1 of uncultured Burkholderiales bacterium. GTDB lineage: Bacteria > Pseudomonadota > Gammaproteobacteria > Burkholderiales > SG8-41. Next base: position 3,093 of record CBHTVL010000316.1, on the reverse strand, counting down.
GCGCCGCTGACCGGCATCACCGCAGCCGTGGTCGGCGTGATCCTCAACCTTGCTGTGTTTTTTGCCTACCACGTGTTGTGGCCGGACGGCCTCGCCGGCCGCTTTGACTGGCCCTCGGCGGTGATCGGTGTCGCCGCTTTCCTCGCGCTGTGGCGTTACAAGATCGGCATCATGCCGGTGATCGGCGCCTGCGCACTGGCCGGTGGTCTGTGGACACTGCTGACCTGAGACCCCGCAGAAACGTCAGGACGCGAGTCCACTGACCCAGCGGTCGTAGATGCGGTCCGCCACTGCGTTCAGCGCCCGCACCTTGTCCTCGATGCCCGCTTCCATCTCGGCCGGGGTCTGCACCGAAGGCACGCGTCCGGCCAAAGCCTCAACCTCCTTCGCCCAATCGCGGCACCAGGTGCGAATCAGCTCCGGCGTCATCTCGACATGGCATTGCATGCCGAAGTGTTTGCCCAGCGCATAAGCCTGATTGCCGCACCACTGGCTCTCCATCAGCCGCACAGCGCCTTCGGGGATCGCAAAGGTCTCGCCATGCCAATGGAAGGACAGAAACTCGCTGAGATCGTCTCCCAGCCAGCGGCGCGCCTCGGGGTCATCCAGCACCTGCACCGCACCCCAGCCGATCTCCTTCACCGGATTGCGGGTCACCGGCGCACCGAGCGCCTTCGCCATCAACTGCCCGCCGAGGCAATGACCCAGCACCGGCACGTCAAGCGCCACCGCATCACGGATCAAGCTGCAGACCTCGGCAATCCACGGCAGTTCGTCGTTGACGCTCATCGGCCCGCCCATGAAACACAGGCCGGCAAACGATGAAGCGTCCGCCGGCACGGCTTCTCCGGCATCCACCTTGATCACATGGTACGGAATGCCGCGGCGTTCAAGGTACGTGGCAAAATAAGCCGGCCCTTCGGTCGGGGTATGGCGGAATATGGCGATCGGTTTCATGCGGAGGTGTTCAATGCGGTTACCGGAGTTTAAAGCCTGTCTTGCCGTCCTGCTGCTCGTTGCAGCAAGCACGGCTCATGCCAATGACATCAGCGCCGCGGCGCTGTTCCCCGGCAAGGCGGTACTGGTGATCAACGGTGGTGCACCACGCACCATCTCGATCGGTCAGAGCACCCCCGAAGGCATCCGCCTGATCAGCGCCGACAGCAGCAGCGCGGTGATCGAATTCCAGGGCAAGCGCCAGACCCTCACGCCCGGCGGCAGCGGCCGTTTCGCCAGCAGCAGCGGCTCCGCCAGCAGCGCCGGTTCGGTCACGCTGAGCCCCGATGCCCGCGGTCATTACATCACCCTGGGCCAGGTCAACGGCGGCACGGTGCAGTTCCTCGTCGATACCGGCGCCACCGCCATCGCCCTGCCCGCCGCCGACGCACGACGGCTCGGCATCAACTATCTCAACGGCCAGCGCGGCTACACCGAAACCGCCAACGGTAAAGCCACCGCTTACCGCATCAGCCTCGAAACGGTGAAAGTCGGCGACATCACGCTCTACAACGTCGAAGCGGTGGTGCTGGAAGGCGACGGATTGAAGATTGCGCTGCTGGGGATGAGTTTTCTGAACCGCACGGAGATGAAGCGGGATGGGCAGGCGTTGACACTGGTTAAGCGATTTTAAGCGCCATCGCATAATTAAGTTAATAAAAACAAAAAGTTACGCTGAATGTCACTTTCGCCGGCAATCCTGATACTCACCCCTGCAGTTGACGACGGCGGACCATCCGGATATCTTATAGATATCTCAATGGAGTACCCCCATGGCCACCCGTTTGACCGCCGAACAAATTGCTTTCCGCTATCGGGTCACCGACAGCCCGAGCGGCGTCACGCGCGAAACCGCGAAACGCATCGCCGAACATCTGGGTGTTGATGAAACGCAGGCGATACACCGCGCCCTACATGAACTGGCAGCAAGAATCCTGCCGCAGTACGAACCCGACGACGGCCCGTTGAGCGCAGCGCAACTACGGCAGATCAGAAAGCGCGCGCCGCAGGGCAAGAAAAGCTCGCTGCGCTCCAGCCTGTTCGACACCGCACCCGCAAAAAAATGAAAAGCTGGGGGGAGCCCAGCGCCGGCGAAATCGTGTGGTGCCACTTCCCTGACAACATCAATCCGCGACCCAAACCAAGGCCCGCGCTGATCGTCGCGGTATTCGATGATGACGCGCCGCTATTCACGGTGCGCGTCGCGTACGGCACCAGCCAGAAAACCACCCAACTGTATCGCGGCGAGTTCGCCATCCTGCAAAACAAGAACCCTGCGGCCTATGCAGCGGCAGGACTCAGTTACTACAGCAAGTTCAACCTGCGGCAGTTGGTCGACCTGTCTTACACTGCGGAATGGTTTTCAGTGCCGCCGGCTGCGCCGCATGGGCAGACACCTTTGCTGGGCACCTTGCACCCGTCCATGGTGAGGGCGGTACAGGCAGCGTATCGTGAGGCCGACAAATGAGGTAGCAAGCGTTCTCAAATCAACTCCGGTTCTTTTAATACCGTATTTCACTTCGTTTCATACGGGCTACGCTTGCTGGACAGTGATTTCCTAACGGCTTACTGTGACACCGTTGACCCTATAACAATTATTTATAAAATCTTCCCTTGCAGGGTACGTCAGCCCTAACAGATTTGCATCTCCCTGACAGGTAGCGGCTCTTTCTGCCATAGACGATCGAGAGTGCCCACTACCCTCTTGTCGTTGAGAATGGTCGGTGCGCTTTAAATGCCGGGACAGCATTTCCCCTGCGGCCCTTTTCATTTTTTCAAATTCCCCCGGACAACGAACAGCGCGACTCTCCGGCAGCTTTGCATACCTCGCTAACTGCAAATACTTCCCCGGGTCGCTCCCGTAAAACCAACACGCAAGATTAAATTTCCTTTGCGCATCAATAGCGTGTTCATCAGCAAAATTGTGAGCCGTAAAAATTGATTGTCGTTTATCGAAAAACCAATGTGCTCCAATAGGCCAATTTATCGCCACATCAGGCCGAGCATCCACCATTGCCATCATCATTAAAACGCCGATTTGATCAGCAGCATCTTCCTCACGACCCAGAACAGGGATTTGATATAAATCAATAGCAG
>CBHTVL010000315.1:0-3639 GCA_966096475.1 uncultured Burkholderiales bacterium | reverse complement strand
GACAAGAAAGTTAGCATCAATCAGTTAGCCATGCAAGCTAAGGCTATGTCGAATGTTGCCACCCAACCACATATTTCTAAAAGGAAATTCAGCATTTTTGCCGGCGCTGCAAACCCTTGCAGGCAGGCTCAAACACCACCGGATCAGGCGCTTGCCGCCACCTTGGTCGATGGCGCACGCTGCGCTGCAGCAGACTCCAGGACAATCCGCAGCATGCGGCGCAGCGGCTCGGCCGCGCCCCACAGCAACTGATCGCCCACGGTAAAGGCCGACAGATACTCCCCGCCCATCGGCAACTTGCGCAAACGACCCACCGGAACCGTCAGGGTGCCGGTGACCGCTGTCGGCGTCAGTTCACGCAGCGAGACTTCACGCTGGTTCGGAATAACCTTGACCCAGTCATTGGCTTTGGCGAGCAACTGCTCGATTTCAGCCAGCGGCACATCACGCTTCAGTTTTACCGTCAGCGCCTGGCTGTGACAGCGCATCGCACCGATGCGCACACAAACGCCGTCGATCGGCAGCGGATTGGCTTCGCGACCGAGGATCTTGTTGGTCTCGGCCATGCCCTTCCACTCTTCCTTGCTCTGCCCGTTGCCAAGATCCTTGTCGATCCAGGGCAGCAGGCTGCCGGCGAGCGGATGACCGAAGTTCTCCGTCGGCACCGCGCCTTTGCGCAGCGTGTCGGCAACAATACGGTCCAGTTCGAGAATCGCTGACGAGGGATTATCGAGCAGCGGTTTCGCCACCGCATGCACCGCTCCCATCTGCGCCACCAGTTCACGCATATTGGCGGCGCCGGCACCCGAAGCCGCCTGATAGGTCATCGCCGTCACCCATTCGATCAGACCGGCTTTGAACAAACCGCCCATCGCCATCAGCATCAGGCTGACCGTGCAGTTACCGCCGATATAGTTCTTCACACCTTTGGCCATCGCCGCCTCGATCACGTCGCGGTTGACCGGGTCGAGAATGATCACCGCATCGGATTCCATGCGCAGCGCCGAAGCCGCATCAATCCAGTAGCCGTCCCAGCCCGCTTTACGCAACTGGGGGAAAATCGCATTGGTGTAATCACCACCCTGACAGGAAATCAGGATGTCCATTTTGGACAGCGCATCAATACTGTTGGCGTCGGCGACGACACCGGTATCACGGCCGATATCGGGCCCGCGACCACCGGCCTGCGAGGTCGAAAAGAACGTGGGCGCAATCAGGTCAAAGTCACGTTCCGCGCGCATGCGCTCCACGAGAACCGAACCCACCATGCCCCGCCAACCGATGATACCGGCCTTCTTCATGAAAACACCTTAAAAAACAATAGATTGCATTATACCCGAATCTACGCCACGACTCACAGTGCGGCGACCACCGCATTGCCCATCTCGACCGTGCCCACCTTCTTCGCGCCCGCCTCGTCAATATCCGGCGTGCGATAGCCCGCGGCAAGGACGTTCTTCACAGCCGCTTCAATCCGGTAAGCCCATTCGTCCTTGTTGAAGGTGTAACGCAGCATCATCGCCGTCGACAGAATCGTGGCCAGCGGATTGGCGATGTTTTTGCCGGCAATGTCCGGTGCCGAACCGTGGATCGGCTCATACAACCCGCCGCCACCGGAGTTCAGCGACGCCGAAGGCAACATGCCGATCGAGCCGGTGAGCATCGACGCCTCGTCGGACAGGATGTCGCCGAAAATGTTGCCGGTGACGATCACGTCAAACTGCTTGGGATTGCGCACCAGTTGCATCGCCGCGTTGTCGACGTACATATGCGACAGCGCAACCTCGGGATATTTTTTGGCGACGTCGATCACGATCTCACGCCAGAAACGGCTGGTCTCGAGCACGTTTTCCTTGTCGACCGAGCACAGCTTCTTGCCGCGCTTCATAGCGGTCTGGAAACCGACTTCGGCGATACGGCGGATTTCCGGCTCCGAATACAGCATCGTGTCGTAGCCTTCCTTCTCGCCACGCGCATTGTCGCGACGGCCGCGCGGCTCGCCGAAATAGATGTCGCCGGTCAGTTCACGGATGATCATCAGATCCAGACCCGACACGACTTCCGGCTTCAGCGTCGAGGCCTGCACCAGTTCCGGATACAGCACCGCCGGACGCAGATTGGCAAACAGTCCGAGTTCCTTGCGGATACGCAGAATGCCCTGCTCCGGACGCTGCGCACGCGGCAGCGCGTCGTATTTCGGACCGCCGACGGCGCCGCACAACACGGCATCGGCTTCTTTCGCCAGCTTCAGCGTTGATGCCGGCAACGGATCACCGTGCGCATCAAAACCGGCGCCGCCGAACGGCGCTTCTTCGAATTCCAGCTTGAGTCCGTCTTCGGCGAGACGGCGCAATACCTTCAGCGCCTGCCCGACAATTTCGGGACCGATGCCGTCACCGGCGAGAACTGCGATTTTCATTATGGATTCCGTAAAACGAAAAATTGAACGACCCGCGAAAGATCAGGAAAACAGCCAGGGCTGCGACACCTTGTGTTTCGCTTCGAAGGCGCGGATTTCGTCGGCATGCGCCAGCGTCAGCCCGATGTCATCCAAACCGTTGAGCATGCAATGCTTGCGATGCGGATCGATGTCAAAGGAGAAGCTCTCGCCGGACGGCGTGGTGACCGTCTGTTGCTCCAGATCCACCGCCAGCCGGTAACCCGGATTGGCATCCGTCTCACTGAACAGCTTGTCGATGATTTTCGGATCGAGCTTGATCAGCAACAGGCCGTTTTTCAGGCTGTTGTTGTAAAAAATGTCCGCGAAGCTCGGCGCGATGATGGTCTGGATGCCGAACTGCAGCAGCGCCCAGGGCGCGTGCTCGCGCGATGACCCGCAACCGAAATTCTCGCGCGCGAGCATCACCGTTGCGCCGATGAAGCGCTGGCGGTTCAGCACAAAATCCGGATTCAGCGGACGCCCGGTGTTGTCGCGATCCGGTTCGCCTTTATCGAGATAGCGCCATTCATCGAACAGGTTGGGGCCGAAACCCGTGCGCTTGATCGACTTCAGGAACTGCTTGGGAATGATCGCGTCGGTATCGACGTTGGCGCGATCCAGCGGCGCGACCAATCCCTCCTGGCGGACAAATTTATCCATGTTACTTCGTGGATTTCTGGATGGCCTCGCCGGCCTTTTCCACGTCCTTGCCGACACCCGCCACGGTATTGCAACCCGCCAGCACCAGCATTGCCACCATCAAAGTGATTACGCGTTTCATGTGGATCTCCTTTTCGGGGATTTCAGGTTAATTCACGAACATCGACAAAATGCCCCGCCACGGCTGCGGCTGCAGCCATTGCCGGACTGACCAGATGCGTCCTGCCGCCGGCGCCCTGCCGGCCCTCGAAATAGCGGTTCGACGTCGAAGCGCAGCGCTCGCCGGGACTCAACTGGTCTTCATTCATGCCGAGACACATCGAGCAACCGGGTTCACGCCACTCAAAACCGGCTTCGACAAAAATCCGGTCCAGCCCTTCCTGCTCCGCCTGCGCCTTCACCTGGCCGGAACCCGGCACCACCATCGCCAGCTTGATATTGGCGGCCACCTTGCGGCCCTTGGCCACGGCCGCAGCCGCGCGCAGATCTTCGATGCGCGAGTTGGTGCAGGAACCGATAAACACTTTATCGAGCTGGAT
>CBHTVL010000314.1:0-3643 GCA_966096475.1 uncultured Burkholderiales bacterium | reverse complement strand
AACGCCGCCGGCGGTGTGGTGCAGATTTTTACGGCGGATGGTCCGGCGGACCCGACCTTCACCACCAATACCAGTGTCGGCAGCTACAACAGCTGGAAACTCGGGCAGCAGTACGGCGGCCGGCACGGGCCGCTGAATGCGATGATTGATGTCTCCCGTTTCGAGACCGACGGTTACCGCGATCACAGTTCGGCGCGGCGCGACGCCGGCAATGCCAAGCTGCGTTACGACCTCGGCAGCGCAGGGCGCATCACGCTGGTGGTCAATGTGCTGGATCAGCCCGAGACCGGGGATCCGCTGGGTCTGACTGCGGCGCAGGTGGCGCAGAACCCGCGGCAGGCGACGTCGGTGGCCTATACCTTCAACACCCGCAAAAGCATTGCCCAGTCGCAGGGCGGCCTGACCTGGGAACTGCCGCTGTCCAATGGCGACATGATCAATGCGCGTGCCTATGCCGGCGACCGGCAGGTGACCCAGCATCTGGCAATTCCGCTGCCGACACAGAACGTGGTGACCAGTTCGGGTGGCGTGGTCGATCTGGATCGCGGTTACAGCGGCCTGGGCCTGCGCTGGACGCGCGAAGGGCAGCTGGCGTCGCGGCGGTATTCGCTTTCTGCCGGCGTTGATCATGACCGCATGCTCGAGCGCCGCCGCGGCTTCATCAATAACAACGGCATTACCGGTGCGCTGAAGCGCGACGAGGACGACAAGGTCAGCAATACCGATGTCTATGTGCAGGGCGAGTGGCAGGCAACGAAACGGCTCGGGTTGTTTGCCGGCCTGCGCCACAGCCGGGTGAGTTTTGAATCCAAGGATTACTACATCACCGGCGCCAATCTCGATGACAGCGGCGCGGTGAATTATTCCAGAGCGACGCCGGTGATGGGCGCGACCTGGCGCATCACGTCGGTGATGAATGCCTATGCCAATATCGGCGAAGGTTTCGAGACGCCGACCTTTGCCGAACTGGCTTACCGGCCGGGCGGTGCGACCGGGCTCAACTTTGCATTGCGCCCGGCGACCAGCCTGCACCGCGAGATCGGCTTGAAGGCACTGACCGGCGGGCAGGGCCATGTCAATGTCGCGCTGTTCCGCATTGATACGCGTGATGAAATCGTCGTCAACAGTTCCTCGGGCGGACGCACTGATTACCGCAACGCTTCAGGCACGCTTCGCAAAGGGCTGGAAGTGGCCTGGCAGCAGCACTACGCGATGGGCTTCCAGTCGGCGCTGGCGTGGACACTATTGGATGCGACTTTCAAGGATCCGTTTACACCAGGCACCGGCGGCACGGTGGCTGCGGGGAATCGCTTGCCGGGTGTGGCATCGAATCTGCTGTATGGCGAGCTGGTGTGGCGTGCTGCCGCCAGCGGTTTTCATGCCGGTGCGGAATTGCGTCACAGCGGTCAGGTTTTCGTCAATGACCAGAACAGCGAAGCCGCAGCGGCTTACACCATCGGCAGCCTGCGCGCGGGGTTGCAGCAGCGTGGCAAGGGCTGGCGGGTGTCGGAGTTCCTGCGTATCGACAACATCACCGACCGCAAGTACGTCGGCTCGGTGATTGTCGCCGACGGCAACGGCCGTTTTTACGAGCCGTCGCCTGGGCGCTCGGTGATGATGGGAGTGACGCTGGAGTTGATCCGCTAGAAAGGGCTTAGTTCTGGTGCGCGAGGTAGTGCGCCAGCGCGTAGATGTCTTCATCCGTGGTTTTGTACATCACCGCATTCATGCTGGTATCGACGCCCGAGCGTTTGTTGTCGCGATAGGCAATCAGCGTTTTGGCGAGGTATTCCTCGCGCTGGTTGATGATGCGCGGCACCTGGCGCTGACCGACATAACCTTTCATGTGGCAACTGCCACAGCCCATGATTTCCGAGAGCTTGGCGCCGGCGGAAAATCGCGCGTCATTACGCGTGCCGCGCGGTGAAAACGGTTCCATCGTGCTGAAAAACGCACCGATGTCGGCGAGGTCCTGGTCCTTCAGATCCTTGAGCATGCCGCTCATGTCGGGAATTTCACGCAGGCCTTCGCGGATCAGGATCAGTTGCAGGGTGATGAATTCGGACTGCTGGCCGGAGAGTGCGGGCACGCCGGACATCGGGCCGCGTCCGGTTTGGCCGTGGCAGGCGACGCAGGTTTTGGCTTTTGTGGCGCCGCGGGCGGGATCGCCCTTGATCTGCGCGCCGGCGGGGCCGGCGGCGGCCATGATCAGTACAAAAAAGACGCGCTGGAGGATCGTCCAGCGCGTCGTGAGGCATTGCTTCATTTATTTACCGTAGCTGACGCGGTAGATCGCGCCCTGTTCTTCATCGGAGATCAGCATCGAACCGTCGGGAAGCTGCATGACGTCGGTCGGGCGTCCCCAATAGGTGTTGTTGGATTTATCCATGAAGCCGGTCATGAACGGCGTGATCTTGGCGTCCTTGCCGTCGGGCGTGGCATTGACGCGCAGGATGTCGTAGCCGTTGCGTTCGGTCTTGTTCCAGGAACCGTGGCGTGCAAGCAGGATGGCGCCCTGGTATTCCGGCGGGTACATCTTGCCGGTGTAGAAACGCATGCCCAGCGCGGCAACGTGTGCGCCCAGCGTGGTGACCGGCAGGATCACGTTGGCGCAGGGGTTCGGCACCTTGATGTCCGGATCGGGCTGGCCGTTGGCATGGCAATACGGGAAGCCGAAGTGGCCGCCGACCTTGTCTGCCGGAACGCGGTTGAGTTCGTCATCGAAGCCGACTTCGCCGGCCCAGTCGCGACCGTTGTCAGTGAACCACAATTCACCGGTTTTCGGATGGAAGTCGAAGCCGACGCTGTTGCGCACGCCGCGGGCGACGATTTCCATGCCGGTGCCGTCCATGTTGTAGCGACGGATCTGGCCATGCACACCCGGGTTGATCTCGCAGACGTTGCAGGGCGAGCCGACCTGGAAATACATCTTCTTGTCGGGGCCGTAGGCGAGGAATTTCCAGTTGTGATGCGCGTCCGGCGGCAGGTTGAAGTCCTTGGTCATGTCGACCGGTTCCGGGATGTTTTCCAGATTGGCTTCGATATTGTCGTAGCGGAACACGCGGTTGATCGCGGCGATGTACAGCGAGCCGTTGTGCATCAGCACGCCGTTGGGCTGGTTGAGTTTCTGCGCAACGATCTTGGACACGCGCTTGCCGTCTTTTTCATAAACGGCATAGACGCGGCCGATGGTGCGCGTGCCGACGAACACGGCGCCGTTGGCGGCGCGGGTCATCATGCGTGCGCCGGGGATGCCGTGCGCCCACACTTCAACCTTGAATCCGGCCGGGACCTGGATCTTGTTGACCGGAATGTCTTCCAGCGGCGTCACGGTAAGCCGCGGCGGGTTGCTGGTGAGGTTGGGGTTCTGCATGCGCTCGGGCATATAGCCGCCCATCTGCTTGCGCCGTTCGATTTCGGCGGCAGTCGGCGGCGGCACGCTGGCCTGTTGCGCCAGGGCGACCGGTGCGGGCAGCGTGAATGCGCCGAAAGCCAGCGCGGGCAGAACGGCACGTGCGATGAGACGTGACAGCAGCTTGGACATTTTCTGTTCTCCTCCAGATCAGTGCAGGTTTTTTTCCTGCGGGTCCGTTGCCCCGGATTTCGGGGAACGGCCATCATACACAGATTGTTTATTGCGGTG
>CBHTVL010000313.1:0-3650 GCA_966096475.1 uncultured Burkholderiales bacterium | reverse complement strand
CGGCGGAGATGCCGGCCGGCGCCCACAGTCCGTTCCAGGTCGTGGTGTCGAACTCCTGGCCCAGCAGTTCGGTGGCGGTGGAGATATCCGGCGCAACCGCGAGCCTCTCCTTGGCGATCGTCGCCAGTCCGCGCAGGCGGCCGCTGTTGATGAAGGGGATGGTCGCGGGCACTGTCACCATGACCATTTCCGCTTCACCGCCGAGGATGTGCGTCAGTGCGATGCTCGCGCCTTTGTACGGCACATGCAGGATGTCGACTTTCGCCAGCGACTTGAACAGTTCACCGGCGAGATGATTCGAGGAGCCGACACCGCCGGAACCGAAGCTCATCTTGCCGGGATGGGCTTTTGCCAGTTTCACCAGTTCACTGATGTTTTTTGCCGGCACCGAGGGATGGATCACGAACACATTGGGCACCGTTGACAGCATCGTCACCGGCGCGAAGTCGCGCATCGTGTCGTAGCCGAGTTTTTTGTAGAGGCTGGGGCTGATCACCAGTGACGGACTGGTCAGCAGCAGCGTGTGGCCGTCGGCAGGCGCTTTGGCTGCGAGTTCGGCCGCGAGGTTGCCGCCGGCGCCGGTGCGGAAGTCGGGCACCACCGGCTGACCGAGTGCGGCGCCGAGTTTTTCGCCGACCAGCAGGCCGAGAATCTGCGACGCCCCGGTGGGGAAGGCGACGATCAGGCGTACATTCTTTTCGGGATATTTCTGCGCCGAGGCCGGCAGCGCGCAAGCGAACACCATCATGGCCAGGCAAAGCGATGCTTTGACAGCGGACATCGTGGTTCTCCTCCCTCAGTCGGTAACCGCAGACTTTTGACGGGCAGTGCTTGTTTTTATGGTTCGATGCAGCCCGTTCAATATAGCGCGGAGTCCCGTTGAATGCGCGAAGAAAAACAATAATAAAAACATATAGTTACGATGTAATCCGCAATGCGGTCAGGCGGGACCCTCATCGGTCGCCGGCCGGAATGAATGCGGTGTGCCGCCCCCGTTTGCGTTAGATTCGTCCTCAAACAAAAACGAGGAGGAATCAGCATGGCTAGCGACCGCATTGCCGTGCTGGGTGTGATCGCGGTCTGCATCACCGGTTTACTGGTGATGCCGGACTGTGCACGCGCCCAGAACAAGGCCGTCAAACCGCGCAGCACGGTGGTCAAACCGCCGGCCGCGCCGCTGCAAAAGGAAATCACCGAACAGACGCGGATCTATCAAAGCCGCGGCGAACAGGTGCCTGCGGATTACGTCATTGACCGCTCACTGCTGTCGTACGCGATCACGCTGCTGCCGGACTTTGATCATTCACTGGCGAAACTCGGCCCCGCTGACCGCTGGCTGGATATCGGCGCGGGGCAGGGCCGCGCGATCCTCGACTATTACGGAGAACGTTTCGATGCCATGCATGCCGAAGGTCGTGAGCAGCGCGGCAGCAAGGCGCGGGCTGTGGCGATGTCGATCGAAGACCGCCGCACCGCCGAATGGCATCAGACCGCAGCGACTCTCGAACCGGGAAAAATCGAATACCGTTTCGGCCGCCGCCTGCGCGAATACGCCCCTGATGAACTCGGCCGCTTCAAACTGGCGACTGATGTTTATGGCGGCTTCTCCTATACCTCGCATCTCTCGCTGTTCATGGAGCAGGTGCTGGCCATGCTCGAGGTGGGCGGCAGTTTTTACACGGTGCTGATCGACGTCAATCCGGAGAACTGGCCCGCGCGACCGGCCGTGCCCCGGGGGCCGTACCAGACGGGCATCATCAGCGCCGCCGGCGCCGAAGTGAAAGTCTGCACGTGGCTGAAGAGCATCGGTTGTGCCGAGACGAGCTGTGAGGTTGATACACGCTCGACAACGCCAATTGAGCGTTACCGCATCAAAAAGACTTGCGGAGACATCGCGGTCCCGGCGCTAGAGTCCACGCATTTCATCGCCGGAACGCCGCCTGCGAGGCAATTCCAGCTGAGAGAGCCCGCAGCAGCGCCGGCGCCGTGATGACCATGGCCGGTGCGGATCAGCGCGAGATGGCTGATGATGGCGCGCCAGCGCAACCCAGGGCCAGTGCCTGCAGCACGTCACCGCTTCTCGCGTTTTGTACAAATGCCGCGACGGTAAGGTCGCGGTTTTTCCAGCGTGCGTCGATGGTGAAGCGGTGCTCCAGCGAGACACGACCTTGCGCATCGGCCGGAAACGGTCCGGCCATGTCGCGCACTACAAAATCGTGTGCGAGCCGCTTGCCGCGATTTTCCCCGGCAGCAACTTCGGTGGCGAGATTGTTCTCGTAAAGCGCCAGCCATGTTTGTGACGATTGCCGTTCGCCGGGGTCGGTGACCATTGCAGCGACGCTGATCATCAAGGCGCCTGCTGCCGGATCCACTCCCAATTGCAACGATGCCTGCGGTTTGCGCCGCCCCAGTGCGGCAAGCTGCTCGCCGAAGTCATCGCGAACAATGCCGCGGCGGAAATCCCGGCCATTCAGCGCGAATTGCGGCGTATAAACCACGCGCGCCTGATTGCGCGTCGCAAGCTGATGCTGACGTTCGCCGAAACTTCTCCGGGCGAACGGATCGACCCAGCCCAGGTAATTCCAGTAATCGACATGAAATGCCAGCGCCACCACACGGTCGGTACGGTAACCGCGCGCGGGCAAGGCACTCAGCCAGCGGTCGGCCGGCGGGCAGCTGTCACAACCTTCCGAGGTATACAGCTCCAGCAGCGGCACCCGGTATTCGCCGCTGGCCGCGGTACACTGCGCCGCTGTCGCTGCTCCTGATAGCAACAGCGTGGCGCACAACAGAATGGACGGGGCCTGATTCAGCATGCAGCTCTGTCGGCCTGTTGGCGGATTCCTTACAAACCGTTGTGAATCCCGGCGTCGACAAGCGTTCCCGCCGCCCCGGATTCACACGCCCTTGTTTCTGCCTGGGCCTTTTCCGGTTCGGCAATGAGCCGATCGCGCGCAGCCGGTGCGCGTTTAACGTCAGCCGCCTCAAAACGCTGCGGGCCCGGCGTGATGGTGCCTCACTGGCCGTGTGGCCGGCCTCCATCCGCGAATCGGCGTGGCGCGAACCCTCGCGCGTCCGTATGGATTTCACAGTCGGCGTGAATGCGACATCGCTGGCAATGCGGCGGGTTCCGGTCATGGCGGATTCTTTGTTGGAAGGAATGCAATCCACGCGCGTCCGGCGGCGCGCGTGGTGTTGCCGCGCTTCAGCCGGCGGCGACCTGTTGCTCGAGCGCTTTCGGGCCGGCGAGGTAGGCGCCGCCCATGCCCTGGCTCATCGGATCGGGGAAGATTTCCTCATGTCCGGCCTCGATGCCCGCGATGATGGCGCGCGCAGCGTCCGCGGGTGAGGTCTTTTCCATGGGGATTTCTTCTGCCATGCGCGTGTCGATCGGGCCCGGATAAACACCGAACACCTGAGTGCCCTGGCCCTTGAGCATCATGCGCGTGGCCTGGGTCAGCGAATGCACCGCGGCCTTCGACGCGCTGTACGAGGCGAGCAGCGCAAAATTCACCAGCGAGGCGACGGAGGCGATATTGACCATGGCGCCACCGCCGTTTTTAGCCAGCACCCGCGCGCAGGCCTGGCTTTCGGCGAAGGTGGCGAACAAAATTACATACCATTCCTGACGGGCCGCGACCAGCCAATAT
>CBHTVL010000312.1:0-3650 GCA_966096475.1 uncultured Burkholderiales bacterium | reverse complement strand
GCCGAAGACCGCGACCTTTTCAAGGAAACGATGCGCAGCATCGGGCAGCCGGTGGAGGCGCAGTTCACCGCGAAATGCACGCGCGGCTCATCGTAGGCGCCGGGTTTGCGCAGCGTTTCGTGTTCGATCATGTCCAGCGAAAACTCACGGCCGAGCAGGGTGAAGAATTTGTCCTTGAACGGATTGCCGAAAATTTTTCCGAAATCCCAGATTGATTTGATGCCGGGGTAACGGGTGAGGATTTTTTCGACGGTGAAGGCGTTGTAGGCGTTGATCAGGAAAGCCATCTGCTGGGGTTTGCTCCAGGCGCTGAATTCGGCCTGGGTTACTTTGGACAGTGTACCGAGATAGGTCTTCAGTTCATTGCGGTCCTGAACGAAGCCGGCGTAACGCACTTGCGAAGCTTTGCCGTTGTCGATCAGTACGACATGTTTTTTGAGCAGGGCGGTCCAGGCTTTGTGGTCGTGATCAAAGGATTGCGCACCTGCTGCCAACGGCAGCAGGGCCAGAAGCAGGATGGAGAGGATTTTATTCATGAGACTGATTTAACGGTACGGCTTGTGATGTTTTTGTGGTCAATTCTGGCGCAGTCATTTTGACTGCACCGGGGCAAAATCACCGGCAGGAATCAGCCGCGCCGCCAGGCGTGAAACTTTTCCACCCACTCCAGCAATCCCTTGGGTGCGTGATTGCGCTTCCAGTTCCCGGCGACGTATTTATTGGCTTCGGCCAGTGTCGGGTAGATGTGGATGGTGCCGAAGATTTTGTTGAGCCCGATGCCGTGTTTCATCGCGCTGACAAATTCGGTGATCAGGTCGCCGGCATGTTCGCCGGCGATGGTGGCGCCGAGGATTTTGTCTTTGCCGGGGACGGTCAGGATCTTGACCAGACCGTGTGCGTTGCCGTCGGCGATGGCGCGGTCGAGATCGTCAATGCCGTAGGTGGTGACTTCGTAAGGAATATTCTTTTCCTTCGCCTCAGTTTCGTTGAGGCCGACGCGTGCCACTTCGGGGTCGGTAAAGGTAGCCCAGGGGATCACCGAGAAGTCGGCGCGGAATTTTTTGTAACCGCTGAACAGGCCGTTGACTGCGGCGTACCAGGCGGTGTGTGCTGCCGTATGAGTAAATTGATACGGGCCGGCGACATCGCCGCAGGCGAGAATGTTGGGATACTTCGTCTGCATGAACTCGTTGACTTCGACGGTGCGCGCCTTGGTCACCGGAATACCGAGTTCTTCCAGACCGTAACCGGTGGTGTTGGCAACACGGCCGACGGCGCAAAGGAGGGTGTCGAACACGACGCGCACGCTGCCGCCGTTATGCTCGCAATACAGCACCTTCTCGCCATTCTCGATGGCGAAGCGCTGTGCCTTGTGGTTCACCAGCACATTGACACCCTCGGCGCGGAATTTCTGCAGCACCATGTCGGAAATTTCCGGGTCTTCGCGCACCATCAGTCGCGGCAGCATTTCGACCTGCGTCACCTGTGAGCCGAGTCGGGCGAAACATTGCGTCAGTTCACAGCCGATCGGGCCGCCGCCGAGTACCAGCAGGCGTTTCGGCAATTGACGCAGATCCCATAGCGTGTCTGAGGTCAGATAACCCGTTTCCTCAATGCCGGGAATCGGCGGGACGAAGGGACGGGCACCGGCGGCGATGATGATGCCGCGGGTGGTCAGCGTCTGTTTGCCGCTGGCGGTGGTGATTTCCACCGACCACGGATTGTTGATTCGGGCTTCACCGGTGAGGCATTCAACGCCGAGCTTGGTATAACGCTCGATCGAATCATGCGGTTCGATCTCGCACACAACGCGCTGCACCCGTTCCATGACCTCGGCGAAATCAAAATCGACCGCCGTGTTTTTCAGGCCGTAATCGGCGGCATGTTTCATCGTGGCGACCAGTTTGGCCGACTTGATCAGCGCCTTCGACGGCACGCAGCCGGTGTTCAGGCAGTCGCCGCCCATTTTGTGTTTTTCAACCAGCGTGACTTTGGCCTTCACGGCGGCGGCGATGTACGCGGAGACGAGGCCCGCGGAACCGCCCCCGATCACCACCAGATTGCGGTCGAATGTCGCCGGCCGCTTCCAGGCCGCATACACCTTGCGGGCCTTGATGGCGTCCAGCGTCTTTTTCGCAATCAGCGGGAAAATGCCCAGTAAAACAAAGGCACCGACCAGTCCCGGCGAGACGCGGAATTGCCCGAGCTGGGTGCCGGCATACACATACACCACAGTGCCGGCGAACATGCCCAGCTGGCTGACCCAGAAATAAGTCCGGGTGCGGATCGGCGTCAGCCCCATCAGCAGATTGATGGCGACAAACGGAAACACCGGCACCAGACGCAAGGCAAACAGGTAAAACGCGCCTTCGCGTGCAACGCCTTCATTGATCGGCCGCAGCTTGTCGCCGAAACGCTGCTGCACCCAGTCGCGCAGCAGAAAGCGCGAGGTGAGGAAGGCCAGTGTGGCGCCGATGGTGGAGGCGAAGGACACGATGACTGTGCCCCAGAGCAGTCCGAAGACGGCGCCGGCGATCAGCGTCAGCACCGCGGCGCCCGGCAGCGACAGGCCGGTGGCGATGGTATAGATTGCAAAAAACAACAGCCCGGCGCGCAAAGGATCGGTGGCGACAGCGGTGTTGATGGCTTCGCGCTGCGCCTGGAAGTAATCCAGGGAGATGTACTGCTTCAGGTCGAAGACGAAGAATGCGGTGATGGCGGCTACGATCACCGTAATCACCAGCAATTTGCTTTTGCTCAAGACTTGCTCCCGGCTGCGTGCACCTGTTGCAGCAGTGAATGGCTGATGCGGATGCCCGAACCCATTGCGCGATTGAGCCCGTAACGCGGGCCGTTGCTGATGCGCCGGGCGTAAGAGATTTCTGCAGGACTGCCCCCGGGCCAATTCGCGGCAAAATCGTGTTGCCACGCCGCCTGATCATAGTGCACGGCCAGCGCGTCGATATGGATATTGTCGATGACCGTCCCATACGGCGCAGACGCTGTTGCGGCAGGGCGCGTTGCAATGCGTGTAATGACGCCGAACCCAGTGCCGGCGAAGTTGGGCATGCCGGCAGCGCCGTTGTTGAACAGCGCCGAGCGGCCGTTCGCGGTTTCCAGGGTCAGGGCCGCCGGCAGGCAGGTATGGCTGCTGGCGATGATGCGTGCACCGGCGGCTTGCAGATGTGCGGCGACACGCGCGAGGCCGGCTGCATCGCGCAGCGCGGATTCATCGTAAGACCAGCCGGCCAGTGATTCGCAATCGCCATGCACGATGGCGACGCGCAGTCCGCCGACGTCGGCGGTCAGTGTCATCGGCAGTGCGGCCAGTTGAGCGCGTAATGCCGGATATGTCTTTGCGGTTTCACGCAGCCGCGCCTCAATGGCGTTCGAACGCTCAACATCGTCATCGCTGACGTTGTCCGGATAGCCGCAACCGCAGCCGGCAGAGCCGTCTTCATTCGCCAGTTCGGTTTCGACATTGCCGCGCAGCGCGTGGTGAGCAAGGACGGCTTCGTTGATGGCGGTAAACCCCGGGGCGTCGCAGTTGAACCAGTTGAAGTCGCCGTTGAAGACCAGCGTGACCGGTGCGGATTCTTCGGCGGCCAAAGTCTGTATCGCCTGCAACGCCGGACGGTTGCCGTACAGAC
>CBHTVL010000311.1:0-3655 GCA_966096475.1 uncultured Burkholderiales bacterium | reverse complement strand
AACCTTGCGGCGCTTGAGGAACTGGAAGCCGGGCGCGAGCGTAAAACCTACCTCGACGCGCAATCGGCCGATCTGACGTCGGCGATGAATACGCTGGAAGACGCCATCCGCCGCATTGACCGTGAAACCCGTGAGCGCCTGCAGACCACCTTTGATGAGGTCAATGCGCATTTCTCGCGCATGTTCCCGGTGCTGTTCGGCGGCGGCAACGCCAAGCTGACCCTGACCGGTGAGGAAATTCTGGATGCGGGCATCCAGGTGACGGCACAGCCCCCGGGCAAGAAGAACAGCTCGATCCATCTGCTGTCCGGTGGCGAAAAGGCGCTGACCGCGATGTCGCTGGTATTCGCGATATTCCAGTTGAATCCCGCGCCGTTCTGCATGCTGGATGAGGTCGACGCACCGCTCGATGACCACAACACCAGTCGTCTGTGTGAACTGGTCAAGCGCATGTCCGAGCAGTCGCAGTTCGTGTTCATCACCCACAACAAGATCACGATGGAAATCGCCAACCAGCTACTTGGCATCACCATGCAGGAGCCGGGTGTTTCCCGTGTCGTGGCGGTGGATATCGAAGCGGCCATGAAACTCACTGAAGAGGCGGCCTGACGGCCGAACTGGAATGAGCGACCTGCAGATCGCGCTGGCGGTACTCGGAGTCGTCGTCATTGGCGGGGTTTACGCCTACAACCTCTGGCAGGAGCGCAAGCTGCGCCAACGCCTTGAGCGTGCTTTTGAGGGGCAGCGTGATGATGTGCTGCTCAGCAAGCCTGCTGCAGCGCCGGCTGCGTCAGTGGCGGATGCGGCACCCCGTATCGAGCCGCGACTGGGCGAGGGGGCATCGCCTGCGGGTGCCGCCACCGTAAAACATGCCACAGCGTCTTTGCTGCCGGTGACTGCGGACGGCGCGGATACCCTGATTGAATTTGCGGCGGGTATTGAGGCGAGCGGTCCGGTTTCCGAATCCGCGCTGCATGAATTGCAAAGCCAGATTGCCACCTTCGGCAAACCGGCGCGTGTCCTCGGCTGGGATGAATCCTCCGGTGCATGGCAGTCGCTGGGCCGCGAGGCGCACGGCGGTTTCAGCCGTCTGCAGGTCGCCATTCAGCTGGCCAACCGCAGCGGACCGGTGCATGCACCGCAGCTCAACGGTTTTTGTGATGCCGTGCACAGCTGGGCGGAACGGCACGGTGCGAGCGCGGAAATCTCCGATGTCGCCGCAGGTCTCAAAGCCGCGCAGGAACTCGATGCCTTGTGTGGTGATATGGATGTCGCCATCGGACTCAATGTGGTGGCGCAACCCGGCGATGCGTTCAGCGGTGACCAGGTCGCTGCTGCGGCCACTGACGCCGGATTCAGTCTGGAGTCTAACGGGGTATTCCACTGGCGTGACGCCGAAGGCAAAACCCTGTTCACCATGGAGAATCACGAAACGGAACCTTTCGCCGCCGATCGACTGGAGGCCATGCAGACGTCCGGACTGACGCTGTTGCTGGATGTTCCCAAAGTGGCGGATGCCGGTGCTGCACTCGATGAAATGGCGCGCGTCGGCGGAATGCTGGCGAATGCCCTTGGCGGTTTTCTGGTTGATGACAATCGCGTGGCGCTGCAGGCAGCCGGTGTGGAGCGGATCAAGGCACAGCTGCGGGAAATTCACGACGCGATGGCTGCACGCGACATTCCGGCGGGCGGCCAGCGGGCGCAGCGACTGTTTGCATGACTGCGGACGCGCTGCGGGCGCGCGCCGCGCGCCTGCGCGAGGACATCGAGCAGCACAATTACCGATATTACGTTCTCGATGATCCGCTGATTGCTGATGCGGAATTTGATCGCTTGTTCCGCGAGCTTCAGGATCTTGAGGCGGCACACCCCGAACTGCTGACGGCCGATTCACCAACCCCGCGGGTTGGCGGTGTCCCTGCTGCGGAATTTGCGCAAGCGACGCATCGTCAGCCGATGCTGTCGCTGAACAATGCCTTTGAAGACACCGAAGTCGAGGCCTTCGACCGCCGGGTCCGGGAAGCGCTGGAGATTGACGCTGTTGAATATGCGGTTGAACCCAAATTCGACGGTCTTGCGATCAGCCTGGTGTATGAAAAAGGCGTTCTGACCCGCGGTGCCACGCGCGGTGATGGTTACACCGGCGAAGACGTCACCGCCAATCTGCGCACGGTGCGCTCCATTCCTTTGCATCTTCCCGAAAGCGCGCCGGAAATCCTTGAGGTTCGCGGCGAAGTATTGATGCTGCGCGAAGACTTCGAGCAATTGAATCGCAACCAGCAGGCCATCGACGCCAAGTTGTTTGCGAATCCGCGCAATGCCGCGGCTGGATCGCTGCGTCAGCTGGATTCACGCATCACCGCCGGTCGTAAACTGACGTTTTATGCCTATGGATTGGGTTATGCCGAGGGTTTGGCGGAATTCCGGTCACATAGACAAGTTATTGATTTTTTTAAGAAAAACAGATTTCTCGTTGCCCCTGAATGTGCGGTTGTCACGGGGGTGGCAGGGCTGCTCGATTACTACCGCAGAATCGGTGCCGCGCGCGAAGGTCTGCCTTACGACATCGACGGCGTGGTCTACAAGGTCAACAGTCTGACAGCGCAGCAGCAACTGGGTTTTGTTTCCCGGGCGCCGCGGTTTGCCGTCGCGCACAAATTTCCTGCCGAGGAGGCCGCCAGCATCGTGCTGGGTATTGATGTGCAGGTGGGACGTACCGGCGCGCTGACGCCGGTGGCGCGGCTGCAGCCGGTGTTCGTCGGCGGCGTCAATGTCACCAATGCGACCTTGCACAATGAGGATGAAGTGCGGCGCAAGGATGTACATGTCGGCGATACGGTGATCGTGCGTCGCGCCGGCGATGTGATTCCGGAGGTGGTTCGGGTATCGGTGCCGGGTTCCAGACGGTCTGAAGACCGTTTTGAAATGCCGGCGCTTTGTCCGGTCTGCGAGTCCCAGGTTGTGCGGAGCGAAGGTGAAGCGATCGCGCGCTGCAGCGGCGGCTTGTATTGCAGCGCCCAGCGTAAACAGGCTTTGCTGCATTTTGCATCCCGGCGGGCGATGGATATCGAAGGGCTGGGCGAGCGCCTGGTCGATCAACTGGTTGACCTCGACCTGGTGCGTACGCCGGCTGATCTTTATGCGCTGGATGAACTGCGCCTCGCCGCGCTCGACCGCATGGCCGAGAAATCAGCGGCCAACATTACAGCAGCCATCGGCAAAAGCAAAAACACCACGCTGGCTCGGCTGATTTATTCGCTCGGCATCCGCAACGTCGGTGAGAGCACGGCGCGTGACCTTGCCGCGCATTTCGGTAACCTTGATGCCTTGATGCAGGCCGGCATCGACGATCTGCAGCAGGTGGCGGATGTCGGGCCGATCGTCGCTGAAAGCGTGGCGCAGTTTTTTGCGGAACCGCATAATCGCGAAGTGATCAGTGGTTTGCTGAACGCAGGGGTGCATTACGAAATGGCTGCGCCGAGGCCGGTGGCCGACGGGGCTGCAGCAGGACGGATTTTTGTGCTGACCGGTACTTTGCCTGGCCTGACCCGTGATGACGCCAAGGCACGGATCGAAGCGGCGGGCGGACGGGTGACCGGCAGCGTGTCGAAAAAAACGGATTTTGTCGTCGCCGGCGCCGAGGCGGGTAGCAAGC
>CBHTVL010000310.1:0-3662 GCA_966096475.1 uncultured Burkholderiales bacterium | reverse complement strand
CGGATAAACCCGCACGGTGCCGCTCGATCATCTGCCGGTACGCGTTTTCGATATGCCTCGCGAAGCGCGGTGTATCGAACAGCGGTGACGTCCGCCGCTGCTTCTGCAGTAAATCACGCAGCGTCGCGAGGCGCACCGGATCATCCGCCAGCGCCACCGCCTGCTCCACATAATCTTCCGGACTGCGCGTCACCAGTTGCTGCAAGCCCATGGTGTTCAGCAGACTGGCGGCCACACGCCCCGGGAATGTCGTACCCATGCAGGTCAGCACCGGCAGTCCGGCCCACAAGGCATCGCTGGCCGTGGTGTGGGCGTTGTACGGCAGGGTGTCGAGAAACAGATCGGCCGCACGATGCCGGGCCAGATGTTCATCCGGCGGCAGACGTCCGGCAAACACCAGGCGGCCGGGATCAACACCACGCCGCTGCGCCTCTTTGCGCAAATTGCGCGATGCCGCGGAATTGTCTTCAAACAGCCAGAGCACGCCCTTGGGCACGCGCTGCAGGATGCGCATCCACTGATCAAAAGTATCCGGCGTGATTTTGTAATTGTTGTTGAAGCAGCAATAGACAAACGCGTCGTCCGGCAGCCCCAGTTCCTGCCGCGAAAAAATTCGCCCGGCAATCGGCCGCTTCGAATCATTGACCTGGTAACAATCGGGCAGCCAGACAATTTTTTCGGTGTAATGCGCGCGATCGGATTCCGGGATGACCGTCGCATCGGCGATCAGATAGTCGATGCAGTCGGCACCGATGGTTCCGGGAAACCCAAGGTAGTTGACCTGCACGGGACTCGACCGGTAACTGAACACACCCTGGCGGCCGCGGCCGAAATAACCGTTCAGGTTGACCAGTATGTCGATGTTCATGTCGCTGATCCGCTGTGCCGCTTCCAAATCGCCGAGCCCGGTGATGTCAACAATGCCGTCGAACGCGGCATTGAGCCGGGCCCGGAGCGGGCTGCCGTCATCCCAGCCGTTGTCAAACGCAAAAATTTCAAACCGGTCTTTGTCGTGAACTTCAAACAGTTCCGCCATCAGGATGGACGTCGCCTGGGTCCTGAATTCGCCCGACAGATAACCGATGCGGATTTTCGGATTCGGCGCGCGGCCGGGATTCCACAGCGACTTTTCCGCCGGTGGGAAGCGGTCTTCGGCATACAGCCTGGCGCAGCGATGAAGGTCGGCAACGGACGTCGAAATGCCCTGATAACCGAAGGGTTCCGCTGATTTGCGGCCGGCGTGAAGATCCTCGATTACCGACCGGCACAGGCTTTCGTAATCCGACCAGTCGCAGCAGAGCATTTTGGCATGCAGCAGCTTGCCTTTGCCGAAGCGATATAGCGGATCGAGTTCGACCGCGCGGGCAAAAGCCTGCAGTGCCTCTTCGCTGCGCTTGAGCTCCAGCAATACGTTGCCGCGGTTGGAATGCGCACTGGCGTAAGCGGGATTGATGGCGAGCGCCTGATCGTAAGCCTCGAGCGCCTCTTCGTAACGCCGCAGATCATGCAGCAGATTGCCGCGATTGTTGAAGGCATCGGCATTTCGCGGATTGATTTTCACCGCCAGACGAAAACTGTCCAGCGCTTCCTCATGACGCCGCGCCTGCGACAGGACGACACCCCGGCTGTTATAGGCCTCGTCATGATCGGGCCTGAAGTGCAGCGCCTTCGCAAAACTGTCGAGCGCCTCGTCCTGCCGGCCGAGTAGGCGCAGCGCGTTGCCCCGGTTGTTGTGCGCATCCGCGTAATCCGCGCGGATCGCCAGGGCGCGCTGGTAACTCTCGACAGCTTCGGCGTAACGGCCAAGTCCCTGCAGTGCGTTGCCGAGATTGTTATGGGCCTCTGCGTTGCCGGGTGCCATCCGCAAAGCTGTTGAACAACTGTCCGCGGCTTCCTGATAACGTCCGAGCGCATTCAGCGCGGCGCCGCGATTGTTGTAAGCACCCGCGTAGTCAGGCTTGAGGCGGATCGCGCGGTCGAAGCTTTCCACCGCCTGCTGATGCCGGTTGAGTTGATGAAGCAAGCCGCCCAGATTATTGTGCGCGGCCGCGTTACCGGGATCGCTGGCGACTGCCTTGGCGAACCATTGCTCGGCTTGCGGCAGCCGCCGGGTCTCGACGGCGATGATGCCCATCAAGAACAGGGCATCGAGCACATCGTTTTTTTCAGCCAGTACCTGCCGGCAGATCTGCTCGGCACGCGTGGCATTGCCGCCCTGCAAGGCAGCAAAGGCCTGCTGCGTCAGTTGCTGCAGATTCGGTGATGGCGGATGCAGAATAGGTTCGGGCACGCAGAGTGGCTGCGTCCGTAAAGGCGCAGCGACAGTAAGTCATCCATGATTTACTTTTGATCATTGCAGTCCGAACTTACGTGAGACTTACGGAAGGATTGCTGCTTCAAATTGCCGCTTCAAGATCCGCGCACGGGCATGGCGCTTGTCGCCTGCCGTGGCCAGAACAATCGAAAACTCGCTGCGACCTAGACGGCGGTCTCCAGCAAACGCATCCACTGCCGGCTGATCGATTCCTGCGACAGCCGTTCTGCCACCAGTAACTGACCGCGCCGGATGCGCTGCATGACTTCGCCGCGATTGGCCATCGCCCAGCGGATGCCCGCCACCAGATCGTCACCCAGGCAGGCGGCGTCGGCAAAAGGCCGGTAACTCGACAGCGGACTGGCGACCGCCATCCTTCCTGCCTGCAGCGCTTCGGCAAGGCGGTTCGAAGAAACGCCGGACTTCAGCGGATCTGCAGGATCTCCCGGGATCAGCACCAGATCGGCACGACGCAAGGCCATGCGGGTGGATTCCAGCGACCAGGGCGTAAAGCGTGCTTCGAAACGCGGCGCGCAATTGGCGTTGATGCGTTGCACGGCCTGCTCCAGGCCCTGCCCGGCTTCGGTCACCAGTGTCAGGCGGCAACGCTGGGTCGCGCTGTACTGGATCAGCGCATCCATCATGCGTTCGAGATAACGGACGTTGTTGATATGACCGAACCACAGCAGTTCCAGAACCTTGTCCGGGGCAAACTCGGGCCGGCGCGCGGCAGACAGGATCGCGTCCTCAATCACCAGCGGTGATTTGCCTGCCATATGCCCGGCCATCATTTCGGCCATACGTGCGGAATTGACCGTCACCACATCGGCCAGACGCAGCGCCTCTTCATAAAAACGCATGAACTCGGGCGGTTTCTGCGCAAACGGGTAATCGCAGATGTCGAGCAGCAGACGGGCGCCGGCCTCCTTGACGCGTATGCAGGCCGCGAGCCAGTCTGCCGGCCGCACATCCATGAACAGTTTGCCGACAATACAGACGCGCACGCCGGCAAAATCGATTTTCGCCATGGAGCCTGCATCATCCGGCGCCGCAAACAGATTGCGATGCCCGGCGCGCTGCCAGGCCTCCACTGCAACCCAGGTACGCAAACGGACGCTGGCGAGATGGGAGTTGAGCAATGCGGTTTCCGGCGCTGCGCCGGCGATGTCATCCAGAATCACCGGCGGCACCAGCCACAGGGCATCGTTGCGGGTATCAGCCATCAGACCTGCTCCAATCGTCGGTGACCGCTCAGATGCCCAGCGCCTTCAACTGCTTCTCCGGATAACGCGTGCCGGCAGTCACGCCGGGCGGGAAAGCGGCAGACAGATGCGCAAGTTCAGCGGCG
>CBHTVL010000309.1:0-3671 GCA_966096475.1 uncultured Burkholderiales bacterium | reverse complement strand
CGCCATAGGTCGTCGAATGGGTATCGGTGCCAACCACCAGATCGCCGCAGGTCAGGTGCCCGCCCTCGGGCAACACCTGGTGACAGATGCCGTCACCGACGTCATACAGCGGCGAGCCGTGTTTGTCGGCAAAGGCGCGCATCGCAACATGGGTGTTCGCTGCCTCCATATTCGGCGGCGGCGAATAATGGTCGAGCACCAGCGCAACGCGTTTGACGTGAGGCAGCGATTTCGCGCCCAGCTTTTCGATCATCTTCAGCGCGTTGCCCGCACGCGCGTCATGGATCATCGCGAAATCAACATCGGCAACGACGATCTCACCGGCATTGGCCGGCCGGCCGCCGGCATGTTGACCGAGAATTTTCTCGGCAATGGTGTGACCCAAAGGGGTTTCTCCTGATGGAAAGCGCCGCAAGACCAAACTGAGCGGCGAAGGCGGAAATTTTACCCCAGGCCCCGCCGGTTCCACCGGCCTTGTTCACGATGTGAGCGCTATAAACCCATGAAACAAAAGCCTTACTGCCAATACGGGTCCGCATGATACAAACGCGGACGCTGCAGGCGGCTTATTTGTCCCGGAACGACCGCCCGCCGTCGACGGTCACAATGGTGCCGCTGATATAGGACGCCCTGCCCGACGCAAGAAACACGATGGTGCTGGCAATCTCGTCCACCGAGGCCAGCCGCCCGAAGGGATAACCCTTGGTCAGTTCATGCCAGCGCTTCGCATCACCCAGATCCTTCTGCGCCCGCGCTTCCCAGCGCACCGTCTGGCGCTCGGTTTCAGTTGCCGCCGGATTGAGGCCGACCACGCGCACGCCGTAAGCGGGACTTTCCGCGCCCAGCGCCCGCGACATCGAGATCAGCGCCGCATTGGCCATGCTGCCGGCGATGTAATCCGCGCGCGGCCGTTCACCCGAGGCGCCGATGACATTGATGATCACACCCGAGCGCCGTTCACACATTGCGGTATAGACCTCGCGTGCGACATTGAGAAAACCGAACAGCTTCAGCGACCAGGACGATTCCAGCGCCGCCTGATCCATTTTCGCCAGTGCACCCTGCGGAATCGAACCGGCGTTGTTGATCAGAATGTCGACGCCTTTCAGTTCACGCGACAACTGCGAAGCGGCGGCCGCGTCCGACAGGTCCACGGCATGACAGCTCACCTCGACCTTGTGTTCGGCAAGAATCGCTTTGCGAGCAGCTTCCAGATTTTCCGGTTTGCGTGCGGCCAGATGGAGATTGCAACCCTCCTCGGCCAGCAGCTTGGCGACGCCCAGGCCGATGCCCCGCGAACCGCCGGTGATCAGTGCCGTTTTGCCCTTGATGCGAAGATCCATGAATCAGCTGCCTTTCCTGAGAAGTCCGAGGTCATCCAGCGTGCTGCGCATCTGCGCGTCCAGCTCGTCCCAGTATTTGCGGGTATCACGGCTGTTGGTGTAATTCGGCTCCCACTCGTTTTTGTCGAGGTGGGCGCGCCAGCTCGAATCCTTGTCGAGGTTGGCGAAATACTGCTCCCAGTAAGCCAGCTGGTTCGCCGGAATGGCCTTGCCGGTGATCAGGCCGCGGTAATTCGAGAACGAGGTATTGACACCCTGCTCGCGGAAGGTCGGCACCTCGGCAAAGACTCCGCCGATACGCTTCGGCGATGTAATTCCGATCACCCGCACCGTGCCCGCCTTCAGATGCGACACCGCCGATGAAGCGCTCGCCGATACGAAATCAACATGGCCGCCCAGCGCCGCAGTAATAGCTTTGCCGGCCGAGTCAAACACCACCGCACGCACTTTCTTGATATCGACGCCGGCCGCCTTGAACACCAGTCCCGCCGCGATATGGTTGGCGCCGCCGGCTACCGAAGAGAAGGACACGCTCAGCGAAGCGGGATCCTTCTTCAGACGCTCCAGCAAATCGCGGCCGGTCTTGATCGGCGATTCATTGCGGACCACGAACACCACGTATTCATCGTACAGCAGACACACCGGCGTGAAATCGCGATAGCTGAACGTGGTGGTGCCGGTCAGATGGCCCACTGACAGGTTCAGGTTGGCCATCATCAGGTAATGGCCGTCATTGGCGTGCTGATTGAGGTAACTCCAGGCGATGGTGTTGCCGCCGCCGGGTTTGTTCATCACGTTCATCGGCACGTCGAGCAGGCGTTTCTCCTGCGTGACCTGCGCGATCAGGCGCAGCATCAGGTCATTGCTGTTGCCGGCCGCGGAACCGACGATCAGTTCGACCGGACGCTGCGGTTTCCAGGGAGTCTGTGCAGCAGCACCGGCCGCGACCAGTGCCAGAACCGCGGTCATGATGATTTGAGAAACAGAAAAGAAGCGGTATCCGCAACGATTGCCGACCATCTTTTATCCTTTCTTGTTGATCCGACTGCCGCCGGCACGGTGAATTGTGACGGCGCCTCCTCCTCAGGATTGCTGCCTGACGGGCCTGCGTGTTACTGAAAACCGTAAAGCGTGACCGGGTTGTCCACCAGTATCTTTTTGCGCATCGCCTCGTCGTCACAGAACTTCGCGAACAGATCCACCAGCTCGCCGTCGTTCGGCATGATCTTGACGTTCGGATGCGGAAAATCCGTACCCCAAAGGATACGGTCCGGCGCCGCCGCAATAAGTTCGCGCACAAAAGGCCCGGCATCGTGGAAAGGTTTACCCGTGGATGAAATACGCTCCGGGCCGCTGACCTTGGTCCAGGCCAGCGGATTGCGCATCAGATCGAGCATCTGCAGGAAAGCATCCTGTTTGACGCCGAGCCTGGCTTCGGGACGTCCCATGTGATCGACGATGAAAGGAATTTTCAGACCGTCGAGGAAGCTGCGGTACTGGCGGATGTCCTGCGCATCGAGATGCAGCTGCAGATGCCAGCCGAAAGGCGTGATGCGCTCGACCACGGCATTGACCGCCGTCATGTCCGGCGCACCGCCGAGATGGGCGACAAAATTGATGCGCGCACCGCGCACGCCGCCGGCATGCAGGCTCTCCAGTTCCTTTTCACTGACATCGGGCTTGACCATCGCCACACCGCGCCAGGCGCCGTTCGAATGCGCCAGCGCATCCATCATCGCGCTGTTGTCGGTGCCGTGGCAGCTCGCCTGCACAATGACTGCCCGCGAAAAACCGAGGTGCTTGTGCAGCGCAGCCAGCCGTTCGCGCCCCGCGTCCTCCGGGGTATAGCTGCGCTTGGGCGCATAGGGGAACTTCGCCGCCGGGCCGAATACATGGCAATGCCCGTCACAGGCATTCGGCGGCGGCGTGTAGCGCGGCTTGATCGGATTCGGATCAGGGGCGAGGATTTTTTTGGGTTCCTGCGTTCCGGCAGTGCTCATAGTCTGAGGATCCGTGCTTTGTCGATGAGGGCATTCCACTTGGCAATCTCTTCAGTGACGTTCTTGCGCATGCCCTCGGGGGTATTGAGATTCTGCTCAACGCCAAGTTCCTGGAAACGCTGCTTCACCTGCGGCGAATTGACAGCGTCGTGCACTTCCCTGTTCAGCCGCTCAACCAGCGCGCGCGGCGTTTTGGCAGCGACACCGATGCCGTTCCACGACATCACCTCATAACCCGGCAGGCCGCTTTCATGCAGCGTCGGCACATCGGGCAACGGCGCAAACCGGGTTTTCGACGATACCGCGACGACACGCAGCGCATTGGCGC
>CBHTVL010000308.1:0-3688 GCA_966096475.1 uncultured Burkholderiales bacterium | reverse complement strand
CGGCAAATACCTGGAACTGGTGCCGTGTGAAAAACTCCGTTACACCGATGTCTTTGACGATCCCAACCTGCCCGGTGAAATGCAGACCACCATCACACTGAAGCCGGTGCTCTGCGGCGCCGAGATCAACGTCGTGCAGGAAGGCATTCCCGCAGTCATTCCGACGGAGATGTGTTACCTCGGCTGGCAGGAATCGCTGGAACAGCTGGCGAAACTGGTCGAACCGGAAATTCCCGGTTGAGACGATCAGGAACGAAGCCTGCTGTGGATACCGAAAGCCCGCCCTCGCCGCTGCGATTGCCGGTCACGGCAATCCTGATTTTTGTCGCGCCGCCGCTGGCGCCGGCAGCGTGGATACTGCTGAGCGGAAGCAAACGCAGCGTTTATTTTCAATCACCTTGGATACGTGGGGGCGCAGCCGTTTTTGCCGCCGGCACGCTGCCGCTGCTGACCGTAATCCTGCTGGCCGCCGTCCACTTGTGGCCCGACCCCAACCCGAATCCCGTCGGACTCGGACTGCTGTTTATCGTCGCTGCCGTGCTGGCCTGCGTGCTGCTGATCATCGGCATCATCCGCGTCGAAATCCGCAGCTAAAATCCCTTCGTCCACCCAAAAGAGAACACCGATGAGCGCCGAACAACGCATCAAGGAACTGGGCATCACACTGCCCTCGGGCAGTGCCCCCGCCGCGAACTACGTCAATGCCGTACGCACGGGCAATCTGCTGTTTATTGCCGGCAAGGCGCCCCTGCCCGAAAACGGCAAGCTGCCCAAGGGCCGGCTGGGCCATGAATACAATGTCGAGGATGGTTATCGCTTCGCACGCTCGGCGGCAATCGACCTGATCGCAGTGATGCGCAGCGAACTCGGCTCGCTGGATCGGGTGGCGCGTGTGGTTGAGGTGCAGGGCTTCCTCAATGCAACACCGGAATTCGAGCAACACCCGCAGGTCCTCAACGGCTGCTCGGACCTGCTGGTTGAAGTGTTCGGCGACCGCGGTGTGCATGCCCGCTCAGTACTCGGCGCCAGCTCGCTGCGCGGCGGACTGCCGGTGATTCTGAAAGCCGTCGTCGAAATCCTGCCCTGACTGTTCCGGCCGCCCGTCAGCGCACGCCCAGCCGCCACAGCGTCGTCATCTCTTCCGACCGCGCCGCATGCAGCGGATCGTTCGGATCACGCGCCTTCGGATGCTGCGGGCGTGAATTCTTGGTATCGATGACCTGCAAGCCGGCAGCTTCGATCATGCCGAGCAGTTCAGGGCGCGAGCGCAGTCCCAGATGCTCGGCAATATCCGACAGCAGCAACCAGCCTTCGCCGCCCGGCTCCAGATGCGCCGCCAGTCCCGACAAAAATCCCTTCAGCATGCGGCTGCCCTGATCGTAGACCGCGCGTTCGATCGGCGCGCTGGGCGTTGACGGAATCCACGGCGGATTGCAGACGATCAGCGGTGCGCGGCCTTCAGGAAACAGATCGGCCTCGACGACCTCCACCTTGTCGGCATAACCGAGACGCTCGATGTTGTCCCGGGCGCAGGCGATGGCTCGGGAATCGTTTTCCGTGGCAATGACGCGGGCAACGCCGCGCTTGGCGAGGATCGCGGCGAGCACGCCGGTGCCGGTGCCGATATCAAAAGCCAGCGTTTCCGCCGGCAGCGGTGCGCCGGCCACCAGCCCGACATATTCGCTGCGGATCGGTGCAAACACGCCGTAATGCGGATGGATGCGCGCCGTCAGCGCTTTGACTTCCACACCCTTCTTGCGCCATTCATGCGCGCCGATCAGGCCCAGCAGTTCACGCAATGACGCGACGCAGGGTTCGGTGCCCGGACCCCAGGCCTCGGTGCAGGCTTCACGCGCATCGGGCGCACGCCCGAGCGGTATCGAGTAATCGGCATCAAACGGAATCAGCAGCATCGACAGCGTATGCGCACGCTGCGCCTGGATCTGGCGATGACGATGAAAAGCCGCACCGGGCGTGGTGTCGGGCTCGACCTGCTTGCGTTTGGGCTTGCGCGGCTTGTCGACGCGGCGCATCAATGCCTGCAGCAGTTGGCGTGCGTTCTGGAAATCGCTGCGCCACAACAGGCCGACGCCTTCGGACGCCAGCCGGAATGCGGTATCCGCAGTCATCGTGTCATCGGCGATGACCACGCGTTTGGGGGCGGCAGCGCCGTTTTCAGCGTGCCAACGTGCCGAGGGCGGTTCCTGGCCTTCGGGTAAAAAAATCTGGGGGTGTTCCATGGATTCACTGCTTTCCGCCGGTAAACGCCGGGGCCGGCACAGGCGCAGAGTGCGCCGCGGGGCGAAGCATAACAGGCCGCCGTGATCCGCCCCACCAAAAAAAACGGAGCCGCGAGGCCCCGTTTTCATCGGTCACATCAGTCTAGGCGTCGTTGGCCGGCCAGGCACTGGCATCAATGGTGTCGCGATAGGCATGCCAGGTCGCATGGCCGAGCACCGGGATCGTTACCGCCAGCCCGATCAGCGCCGTGACAAAACCGATGGCGGTCATGCCGACGATCAGCAGTGCCCACACCACCATCACCCGTTTGTTGCGCAGCACCGCGTTGACGCTGGTAACGATGGCGGTTACCGCATCGGCCTGACGGTCACAAATCATCGGCAGTGAAAAGGCACTGAACACAAAAGTCAGCAGCGCAAAAATGGAACCGACGGCGGAACCGATGGCGAGAAACAACCCGAGTTTCCACAGATCCATCGCGCCGCTGTCCGGAAAAAACACATGCACCATGGAACCGGCACGCGCCCACACCAGGAACAGCACCAGCAATGCCAGTGCAAACACCATGACATTGCCGAAGGCCTTGCGTTTTTCGACCAGGCAACGCGCGATGGACGGCTGCTGCCCGCGTTCGAGCTGGCGGCTGATCGAATAAAGGCCCATCGCCAGTACCGGTGCGACAAAAACAAAACCCGAGAGCAGGATCAGCGCCGACCAGTAACTGCCGACCTTGAGGCCGATACCGGTGACGATCCACGACAGCACAGCGATAACAATGCCGTAACCGAGACTCTGCCGGGGTGCGCGCCTGAAATCCGACCAGCCCTTGCGCAACCAGTTGAAGGGCATGTCCGTGGTGAGTTGGTGAAACGGCGCCGCAAAAGGCAGCGGCGCCGTTTCATCAGACTGCAACCGTTCCTGCACCTGACTCTCGGTCATCTCTCCTCCCTGCCGACCTTTACTGCTGGCCTTTCAGCAACAGCTCAACCACCTGCGGCGTGATATCCGCCGCGCGCTGATCCATCTGTTCCGGCGTCAGATTGGCGATCGGATGCGGCATCACCAGGAATTTCAGGTCCGGTACACCCCATGTCTTCGCCATCGCCTTACCGGTCACCGTGAATACATGCGTCACGATGGAAGCCGAGGGAACTCCGTTCTGTTCAAATACGATGCTGTCGAGCACACTGCCCGAGCTGCATGACCCTCAGTCGCCGACGCCTGCGACGATGATGTCGCAGTTCTGCTTGTACTCGGCAACCATCTCCGGGCCGGGCGCGGAGCCGGCACTTTTCTTTTTGCGAATCACATGCGACTTGGCGCCGTGTTCCTTTTCAAGAATCGCCGCAATCCGCATCAGCAACTGGTCAGAGTTGTGTTTGGTGTTATCGACGAGGCCGATGCGCAGGCCTTTGAGCGACTTCGGCCGCGGCACGAAATTGATCGT
>CBHTVL010000307.1:0-3702 GCA_966096475.1 uncultured Burkholderiales bacterium | reverse complement strand
TTCTTCATTACCGCTTGCGCGGCGATTACTTGATCTTCGCTTCTTTATACGCCACGTGCTTGCGCGCGACGGGATCAAACTTCTTGATCTCCATCTTTTCAGTCATCGTGCGCTTGTTTTTGGTGGTGGTGTAGAAGTGACCCGTGCCGGCGGTCGATTCGAGTTTGATTTTTTCACGCATGATCGTTTCCTGGTTTAGACGCGCACGCCCTGCTCACGCAGGTCGGCGAGCACAACATCAATGCCCTTGCGATCAATGGTACGCAGACCGGCGGTAGATACACGCAGGCTGATCCAACGGTTTTCGCTTTCGACCCAGAACCGGCGCTTTTGCAGGTTGGGCAGGAAACGCCGTTTCGTCTTGTTGTTGGCGTGGGAAACGTTGTTCCCAACCATCGGCTTTTTGCCGGTGACGCAGCAGACCCGTGCCATTTCAGTGCTCCGCAAATTCAGAAAAGGCGCGATCATACACTGAAATGACCCTCAGCCTCAACCCTTTAGCGCTCTGAAGCCCAGCGGGAGCAAAAACAATAATTCAATAAAAACAATAACTTACAATATTCCGCGTTCAGCGAAGGACAAAGCGCCGTCGCCGGCGACAACAAAATGATCCAGTACGCGCACATCAACCAGTGCCAGGGCCTGCTTCAACGCCGCGGTCAGCGCCTCATCCGCGCGACTGGGTTCGGCGACGCCGGAGGGATGGTTGTGGGCAAAAATGACCGCTGCGGCATTGAAATGCAGCGCCCGTTTGACGACCTCTCGGGGGTAGACGCTGGTCTGGGTCAGCGTGCCTCGGAACAGCTCCTCCGAGGCCAGCACGCGGTGCTGGGCGTCGAGAAAGACCACGACGAACACCTCATGCGGCCGGGCGTGCAGCAGCAGGCGCAGATAGTCGCGAACCGCTCCCGGCGCTGACATCGCCGCGCCCGCGGTCAGCTTCTCGTGCAGCGTGCGTCGTGCGATTTCCAGCGCCGCCTGAAGCTGCGCGTATTTCGCCGGACCGAGTCCGGGTTCGGAACAGAAAGATTCATTGGCGGCACCGGCCAGCGCGGACAGGGAACCGAAGCGGGTCAGCTGGTCGCGTGCCAGTTCAACGGCGCTTTTGCCCTTGATGCCGGTGCGCAGAAAAATCGCCACCAGTTCGGCGTCCGACAGCGCCTGCGGCCCCTTGGCGAGGAGTTTCTCGCGGGGACGCTCATCCAGCGGCCAATCGGTAATCGCCATCGCGGTTTCTCCGGGTTGATTTTCAAAAACGCGCCAGACCGTCCGCGGTTTACCGGTCGCCGGATTTGCAGTTACACTTGCCGTCCCCTTACGCCGAAAGCGCTAGGTCCCTGATATGCAAAGTAAAAATGAGCGCAAAAAAGTTCTGCTCGGCCTGACCGGCGGCGTCGCTGCGTACAAGGCTGCGGAACTGGTGCGTCGCCTGGGCGACCGCGGTATCGAAGTGCATGTGGTGATGACCGAAGCAGCCTGCGGCTTCATCACGCCGGCAACATTGCAGGCGCTGTCGGGCCATCCGGTCTACACCAGCATGTGGGACGGCCGCATCGAAAACGGCATGCCGCACATCGAACTGTCGCGCGACAAGGCCGCCATCGTGGTCGCACCCGCGACAGCAGACTTCATGGCGAAAGCCGCGCTCGGACTCGCCGACGACCTGCTGTCGACGCTGTGCCTGGCCCGTGACTGTCCGCTGATCGTCGCGCCGGCAATGAACCGCCAGATGTGGGAACACCCGGCGACACAACGCAACGTCGCACAGCTCAAGCGCGACGGCGTCACCATTCTCGGCCCTGATAGCGGCGACCAGGCCTGCGGCGAAACCGGCATGGGCCGCATGCTCGAACCCGATGCGCTGGCAGAAGCGGTCAGCGCCTTTCT
The DNA here is from genome assembly GCA_966096475.1 of uncultured Burkholderiales bacterium. Taxonomy (GTDB): domain Bacteria; phylum Pseudomonadota; class Gammaproteobacteria; order Burkholderiales; family SG8-41. Next base: position 1,815 of record CBHTVL010000307.1, on the reverse strand, counting down.
CGCGCCGAAAATCCTCAAGGGCAAACGCGTGCTGATGACCGCGGGCCCGACCTTCGAACCGATTGATGCGGTTCGCGGTATCACCAACCGCAGCTCCGGCAAGATGGGTTATGCGCTGGCGCGTGCAGCGATCGCTGCCGGCGCTGAAGTCACGCTGATCTCCGGACCGGTGAGTCTGAATGCGCCTGTCGGCGCCGCAGTGACGCGCGTGCAAACCGCCGCCGAAATGTTCGAAGCGGTGAAAAAACATACCGCCAAAGCCGACATCTTCATCGGCGTCGCCGCGGTGGCCGATTACCGGACCAGCGCCCCGCGCAAACACAAGATCAAGAAAACCGAGGAAGACCAGCTGCATATCAGTCTGATACCGAATCCGGACATTCTCGGCTGGATCGCCTCGCGCCCGAAACCGCCGTTCTGCGTCGGCTTCGCCGCGGAAAGCCGTAACCTCGACGCCTATGCCGACGAGAAGCGTCGCCGCAAAAAAGTGCGGCTGATGATCGCCAATCTCGCGCAACATGCCATCGGCGCCGACGACAACGAAGTATCGATGCTTGATGACAACGGCACGCACCGCCTGCCGCGCGCATCCAAAGACGTGATCGCGCAACAGATCGTTGCGCACATTGCCGGACTCTACGGATCCAAACCGCGCCAATCGAAATAACCCCGCCGGCTTGGGCCGTTCCGGGCTTTTGTAATCAACACACCATCGCCCACCGCCACAATGAAATCCATCGACGTCAAAATCCTCGACCCGCGCCTGCGCGACCAGTTGCCGCAGTACGCAACACCGGGCTCCGCCGGCCTTGATCTGCGCGCCTGCCTCGATGCGCCGCTGACGCTGAACCCCGGACAGACCGCGCTGATTCCAGCCGGCATGGCCATCCATATTGCCGATCCGGGACTCGCTGCGATGATCCTGCCGCGCTCCGGCCTCGGCCACAAACACGGCATCGTGCTCGGCAATCTGGTCGGCCTGATCGATTCGGATTACCAGGGTCAACTCTTCGTCTCGACCTGGAACCGCGGCCATGCCGCCTTCACGATCAACCCGCTGGAACGCCTGGCGCAACTGGTCATCGTTCCCGTGGTCCAGGTCGCATTCAATGTGGTTGAAGATTTCGAAGCCTCGCACCGCGGCGCCGGCGGCTTCGGCAGTACCGGCAAGGGCTGAGATGGCACAGACCTCGGGACTGGTGCTGTTCGCGCACGGCGCGCGTGATCCCGAATGGGCGGAACCCTTCCGCGCGATCGCCGCGCGTGTCGCTGTAACCCGTCCTGATCTGGCGGTCAAACTCGCCTTTCTCGAATTCCAGGGGCCGGTGCTGGCAGACGCCATCACCGAACTCGTCGACGCCGGCCACCGCAGCATCCGCATCGCGCCGCTGTTCATGGCGCAGGGCGGTCATCTGAAAAACGACGTGCCCAAGCTGCTGGACGGCATCCGTGCCCGTCATCCCGCAGTGAAACTGGAACTGTTACCCGCCATCGGCGACGTCGCCGAACTGCGCGATGCCATCGCGCACTGGCTGATCAAGGCCGCACCGGAGATCCCCGCATGAAACGCCTGCTGCTCAGTCTGATCTTTTGTTTTGTTGCCGTATCCGCAAACGCGGAAATGCCGCTGCTCGAACTCAAGGCCGGCAAGCAGACATTGACCGCGGAGGTTGCCTATACCGATCCCGACCGCATGCAGGGCCTGATGCACCGGCGCATGCTGCCCGAGAACCGCGGTATGCTGTTCGTGTTCCCGAACATCGCCTACCACGGCATGTGGATGAAAAACACCTTCATACCGCTGTCGGTGGCCTT
>CBHTVL010000306.1:0-3706 GCA_966096475.1 uncultured Burkholderiales bacterium | reverse complement strand
CTGCTGCACATCTTTGGAATCGGTATGCACCCTAACCAGGCTCTCCCGCTTCAGCGCCTCCAGCGCACGGATCACCGCGGTCAGCTCCATGCGGTTGTTGGTGGTCTGCAGTTCGCCGCCGAAAATCTCGCGCGCATGGCCGCCGCTGCGCAACAGCGCGCCCCAGCCGCCGACGCCGGGATTGCCCTTGCAGGCGCCGTCAGTATAAATGTCGATGGTTTCGCTCATTGCACGCGCGCCTTGGCCGCCAGGCCTTCCTTGTCGCCGACACGCTCCGGCATCGGCGCCAGATTCTTTTTGGGCACCACGTTGTCGCTCCACTTCGGCATGATCAGCCGGATGCCGCGCACGCGTTTGATCGCCTGCAGGAAAAACACGCCGCCGGCAATCGGCCACCAGCGGTCGCCCGCTTTTTCCATGAACGCAAACCGGTCCAGCCATTTCTGGTCGGCACAGGGCGGCGCGTAACAGGCCATCGAGCCGGCGACGATCTCCAGCCCCAGCAGCGCAAACCAGTCCTTGACCCGCGGCAGGTGAATGAAACGGCCCTGCCAGGGATATTCATCACGCCGGCCGAAACCGCGGCGCAGCCCCCACAGACTCATCGGGTTGAAACCGGCAATCACCACCTGCCCTTCGGGCCGCAGCGCACGCGCCACTTCGCGCACGATCTGGTGGGGATGGTCGGAAAACTCCAGCGTATGCGGCAGCACCATCAGATCCACGCTGTTGGATTCGATCGGCAGATCACGGAAATCGGCACGCAGGCCGACCCTGGCACCGCGCCCGACATGCACGCGCAGGGGAATGCGGCTGCTGCGCAGCAGATCGAGTTCTTCCATGCCGAGCTGCAACGCGTGGTAACCGAAAATATCGGCAACCGCATTGTCAAAATAGGCCTGCTCGCGCGCAAGCACATACTGGCCGGGCGGCGTCGCCAGCCACTGCGTCGCAGCGGTCATCCCGTCGGCAATTGACATGACGCGAGTTTAAATCATAATCGGCCGCTCATCTGTAACGGAGCAATAAATGGCTGCCTATGAAGTCGTGGCGCTGCGCGCCTTCGCCGACAATTACATCTGGACCATCCGCGACAGCACGCATGCCGTCGTTGTCGATCCGGGTGAGGCGCAGCCGGTGATTGATTACCTGAAGCGCGAAAAGCTGACGCTGGCTGCCATTCTCAACACCCATCACCACGCCGACCATGTCGGCGGCAATGCCGCACTGCTCGCCTATGCACCGGCACCGGTATTCGGTCCGCGCGACGAACGCATCCCGGAAGTCAGCGTCAGGCTCGCCGACGGCCAGCATTTCCAGCTGCCGCACTTCGGCATCGACATGGAAACACTGGAAATCCCGGCACATACCCGCTCGCACATCGCCTTTGTCGGCGGCGGCATGCTGTTCTGTGGTGACACCATGTTTGCCGCGGGTTGCGGCCGCCTGTTCGAAGGCACGCCGCGGCAGATGCACGATTCACTGACCCGGCTGGCGCGCCTGCCCGATGACACCCGCGTCTATTGCGGCCACGAATACACGCTGTCGAACATCAAATTCGCCCGTGCCGCGGAACCCGACAACACGCAGTTGCCGGCACTCGAAGCCCGCATGCAGGCGCTGCGCGATCAGGACCTGCCGACGCTGCCTTCGACCATCGCCCAGGAAAAAGCCACCAACCCCTTTGTGCGGGTCAATGCCCCGGGCGTCATCAAAACCGCCAGCACCCGCGCCGGTAAAACACTGTCCGATCCGGTCAGTGTTCTGGCTGAAATCCGCGACTGGAAGAACAATTTCTGAGCACGCTGTGGCGGATTTCACGCCAAACCTGTGATTTTTTAAGTAAAACCTTGATTTTGAAGAATAATCCGGTTTGACAAGCCCGCGGCCCGACGGCTAACATCCGCCCATTGTCAGGCTGCTACCGGAATCTTTTGCATGATCAAAATCGCTGCGCGCTGCGCCCTCATCAGCTTTGCCGTATTTGCCGCCGCCTGCGCGCAATTGCCGGGCGAAAACACCGCCACCGAGAGCGCCTCCAAGCCGCAGCCCTACCCGCAGGACCCCATCGCCCGGATCGCCGCCCAGGCCGGTCCGGTGACCCCGGTCGCAGCGCCAAACGCCCTGCCTGCTGAACCCCAGATCAAAGTGCCGCCCAAAGACGTCTGGGAACGTGTGCGCAACGGTTACACCATGAAACCCATGGATACCGATCTGGTACGCCACTGGGAAAATTTCTACTCCGCCAAGCCCGAATATTTCGCGCGCATGGTCGATCGCAGCAGCCACTACCTCTATCACATCATCGAAGAAGTCGAACGCCGCAAGATGCCGGCTGAAGTTGCGCTGCTGCCGATGATCGAATCCGCGTACAACCCGCAGGCCTACTCGAAAGCGCATGCCTCCGGCCTGTGGCAGTTCATCCCCTCGACCGGCCGGCTCTACGGCCTGCGCCAGAACTGGTGGTATGACGGCCGCCGTGACGTCATCGCCGCCACCAATGCGGCACTGGACTATCTGGAAAAGCTCTACGGCATGTTCGGCGACTGGGAACTCGCACTGGCTTCCTACAACTGGGGTGAAGGCGCTGTCGGCCGTGCCGTCGCACGCAACCAGGCCAAAGGCCTGCCGACAGACTACGCCAGCCTGACCATGCCGGCAGAGACACGCAACTACCTGCCCAAGCTGATTGCCGTCAAAAACATCATCGCCGACCCCGCACGGTTCGGCGTCAAGCTGGCAAGCATCCCCAACGAGCCTTATTTCGAAGTGATCAGCGTCAAGCGCCATATCGACGTCAAGCTCGCCGCCAAGTTTGCCGACATGCCGCTGGATGAATTCCGCTTCCTGAATCCCGCGCACAACAAGCCGGTGATCAAGTCCGACGGCAGCGAAACCATCGTGCTGCCGCGCAACCGGGTCGCCATGTTCCGCGCGAATATCGAAAACAGCGACAAGCCGCTGGTGTCCTGGCAGGCGCATACGGTGAAGGCCGGCGAGAAGCCGGAAAAGATCGCCGCCAGCTATGGCATGAGCGTGAATGAACTGAAGCAGGTCAATAACATCACCGCCAGCAACAAGTTCCGCACTGGACTGCCGCTGCTGGTGCCGGTCAAGGATGGCGCGACACCGAACCTGCCTGATCTGCCGGCAACGCCGGTATCGCTGCCCAAAGCCTACAAGGCCGCGCGCACCACCCACGCCAGTGCCGGCAACAAACCGGTCAAACACGCGACCAAAACCACGGCTGTCAAACGTTCACCGGCGAAGCGCGCCACGACGCCGGTCAAGGCTGCACCCAAGTCCAAGCCGGGCAAGCCCGCCGTCGTCGCCCGCCGTTAATCCGTCTTTTTGCAGAGATGGCAGCGCGTCCGATGGGTCGCGCTGAGACGCTGCTCTTCCGGATAGTCAGCAGCACATTGCGCCACTGCCACGCCGCAGCGCGGATGAAAATGACAGCCCGCCGGCGGATTCACCGGTGACGGCAAATCCCCCGCCAACCGCAGCACCGGCCTCACCGCCTGCGGATCAGCCACCGGCACTGCCGCCAGCAACGAGCGGGTATAGGGATGCTGCGGCGCACGCAGCACGTCATCCACCGAACCCTGCTCAACGATACGCCCCAGATACATCACCGCCACCTCATCGGCCATGTAATCAATGACCGACATATTGTGGCTGATGAACAGATAGGCCAACCCCTTCT
>CBHTVL010000305.1:0-3712 GCA_966096475.1 uncultured Burkholderiales bacterium | reverse complement strand
CAGCTTCGCGAGATACGGCGGGGTATGCCCGATGCAGCGACGCCGCGTGTGGCGCGGGCGCTGGTACCAACGAGGGGAAATCAGGCCCGGGGCGGGCGCTGGGGCAGTTCGGGGATGAACAGGGTGTTGAGCGAAGCGATGCGCGGCGTGATGGCGCGCGGTGCTTCCGGCGCCAGCGGCAGCAGCATCGATGCGGCGACGGTAAACACATGATGACAGCAGGAGTGACCGTCAAAGTCACCGGTACCGCCGCTGTTTTGCGTCTGGTGTTCCGTGCAGGGTGACTGACCCTGATCGGACGCTGCCATCATCATCGAATGATCCATCGGATTGTCATTCGACGGCTGCATGGCTGCAGCCTGCATATCGCCGCAGGGCATTGCCGGGGCGTACGCTGCCAGCGCCTGCAGGGGCAGGGTCAGCATCAATAGCCAGACGGCGATGTGGCGGAACGGCTTCATGGGCGAAAGTGTAGGCGCATTCCCCGGGGGCTGCAACGCGGCCGGTCAGGGCTGTGGCTGGAATACGAGGAAATACTGATTGGGCAGGAAACCGTGTTCTTCGCTCAAGTGATAACCGGCGCGCTGCAGTTCCGTTCTGACCTGCTCCGGCGCAATGCGCGCGGCTTTGGGCGGACCTTCCGGCGAGTCCATGGTGAAATCAATCACCGCGAGCCGGCCGCCGGGTTTCAGTGAACGCTGCAGCTGGCGGAAATACGCTTCGCGGTTTTCGATGTGGTGATAAACGTCGACCAGAATCACCAGATCGGCTTTTTCCGGCAATGCCGCTTCACCGGGTTTGACCAGTACGGCTTTGACGTTGTTAAGGCCGGCGCGTTTCGCACGATCGGCGAGGTGCTTCACCATATCGGGCTCGGCATCAAGGCCGTAGACGCGGCCCTGCGACACCATATGGGCGAGCCGTACCGAGAAATAACCGGTGCCGGAGCCGATATCGGCGACCACGGCATCGGGTTTCAGTTTCAGTGCCTGGATAACCTCATGCGGTTTTTGCCAGGCATCACGTTTCGGATCGTCGAACACTTTTGCCCAGCGGTCGGCGCCACTGAAGCTGTGGTCGTGGGTATGGGGGGATTGTGCGCTTGCCGCAAACGGGCCGATCAGCAGACAGGCGAGGATCAACAGGCGGCGGGACATGATAGGCCTTTGCTTGAAGTGGGTTGTCAGACAGTGCGATGATTACGTATTACCCCAGTTGACCGCCAGAAGCACAAATAATTCCAAGGAGGAAGCAAATGAAAAAACTGATCGCCGGCGCCATCGCCGCCGCCATGGCCTGCAGCGCCACGGCCTACGCCCAGGAAAAATATCCGTCCAAACCGATCCGCATGATCGTCGGCTACGCCCCCGGCGGCGGCAGCGACATCATGGGCCGCCTGATCGCGCCGCAGATCACCGATGCGCTGGGCCAGCAGGTCATCGTCGAGAACCGCGCGGGACAGGCGCAGAACATCGCTGCTGAATTCATTGTCCGTCAGCCGGCCGACGGTTACACGCTGTTCCTCAGTTCGGCGGCGCTGGGTGTCAATGCCTCGCTGTATCCCAAACTGAACTATGACCCGGTCAAGGATTTCATCCCGGTCGCGGTGTTTTCGTCGAGCGCGAACCTGCTGATGACGCACCCGTCGGTGCCGGTGAAAAACGTCAAGGAATTCCTTGCGCTGGTGAAAAAAAGCTCCAGCAAGATGAATTACTCCTCGTCGGGCAGCGGCAGCACCCAGCATCTCTCGGGTGAAATGCTCAAGCTGATGGTCAAGGGCGAGTTCACGCACATTCCGTACAAGGGCACCGGCCCGTCGATGATCGCGCTGGCCAGCGGCGAAGTGGAGTTCTCCTTCAGTAACATCCCCGGCGCGCAGCCCGTGCTCAACCGTGTGCGCGTGCTCGGCATCACCAGCGAAAAACGCTCGGCGCTGATGCCCGAAGTGCCGACGATGATCGAAGCCGGTCTGCCGGGTTTTGTCACGCAGACCTGGTATGGCGTGCTGGTCACCCGCGGCACCCCGCAACCCATCGTCGACACCCTGAACCGGGTAATCGTCAACGCAGTGAAACGCGAGGACTTCCGCAGCAAGCTGGCGCAGCTGGGCGCCGACCCGATCGCCGAATCGCCGGAGTATTTCCGCAAGATGCTGGCGGAGGAGATCGAGCGTTGGGGTAAGGTGGTGCGGGCTTCGGGGATTAAGCCTTAAATAAAAACGGGCGGTAAGCGAAAAAGCTACCGCCCGATTTTTATCCGGCAACTCCGTGAAGGTCATCTACAAAATTACTTACCCTAACGGCAAGATTTATGTCGGTAAGGATTTGACCGATACCCTTAATTATTTTGGCAGTGCTGACTCACGTTTAATCGAGAGAGATTTTTCTCGTCCGCAGCGACAGGTCTTCACGATTACAAAGGAAATTCTCTGGGAGTCAGGTGAGGCTACTGATTCCGAAGTCAATCAAAAGGAGTTGGAGTTAATTAGGCAACTCCGCTCGAATGACCCTGAAGTTGGTTACAACCAATGGCCAAAATTCAAGGGTTGATCGCTAAGTATCCAAAAGTTTCAGCCGCTGCACCTTCCCCGACGGCCCCTTGGGCAACTCGCTGACAAACTTGATCACCTTCGGCGTCTTGTAAGGTCCGAGTTCCTGTTTTGAAAACGCCGTCAGCGTTTCCATCGAACATTCCATCCCCGGTTTCAGAATCACGCAGGCCATGATTTCCTGACCGTAGTTGGCGTCGGGAATGCCGACCGCCGCGGCTTCGAGAACGGCGGGATGTTTCAGCAGCGCTTCGTCGATCTCGCGCGGCGCGATGTTTTCGCCGCCCTTGATGATCAGTTCCTTGATGCGGCCGGTGACGAATACAAAGCCGTCTTCATCCATATAACCGAGGTCGCCGCTGTGCAGCCAGCCGTCGGGTTCCAGTGTTTTGGCGGTGTTTTCCGGATCCTTGTAATAACCCGTCATCACGTTGTCGCCGCGGAGCATCAGTTCACCGGGCGTGCCGCGGGGTTGTTCCTTGCCGGTGGCCGGGTCGATGACTTTTGCTTCGTTGCCGTAAGCGGTTCCGGGGCTGCCGATTTTGCGTTTTTTCGGATCGTAGGGATTGGTGAAGCAGGGCGCATTGGTTTCGGTCATGCCGAAGGTTTCGATGATGCCGATGCCGAATTTGTCCTCGAAGGCGCGATGCAGTTCCGGCGGCAGCGGCGCCGAAGCCGAGCGGCAGAATTTCACGCGCGAGACATCGAGTCCCTTGTCCTTGGGCGTGGGTGCGTTCATCAGATAGGCGATGATGGTCGGCACCACGTTGATCCAGGTGCACTGGTGCTTCGCGACGAGTTCCCAATAGTTGCTGACACTGAAGCGGTGCGGCATCACCACGCTGCCGCCGTGGACCAGCGGTGCGACGGTAGTCACGATCTGGCCGTTGATGTGGTACAGCGGCATCGCGCACAACACGCGGTCCTTGGCGCTGAGTTCATGCGCACTGCTGGTGAATTCGCCGCCGGCGCAGACGCTGCGGTTCGATAACACGCAGCCTTTGGGTTTGCCGGTGGTACCCGAGGTGTACATCAGCAGCGCGTCATCGGTTTCCTTGACCTCGGGCAGCGGCGTGTCGGGCAGGTGGGCGTGTTCAAACAGTGTGGTGGCGTCGGGATCAATGGCGATGATGTCGGCGTCGGCGTTGACGAGCACGAGGCGAT
>CBHTVL010000304.1:0-3720 GCA_966096475.1 uncultured Burkholderiales bacterium | reverse complement strand
AATCTACGGCCAGCAGGTGGTGGTCGACAACCGTCCCGGCGCAGGTGGACTGATCGGCAGCACGCTGCTGTCGAAAGCCACCGCTGACGGTTACACCTATGCGATGGTCGCGCCGCCGCATACCGTTGGCCCGCTGCTGCAGAAAACGCCGCCCTATCATCCGGTCCGTGATTTCACGATGATCACCGAGGTGGCATCGATCCCGAATATTCTGGCGGTTTATCCCAATCTGCCTGCCAAGAATGTGCGCGAGCTGGTGGCCTTGCTGCAGAAGGATCCGTCAAAGTACAACTACGGATCGTTGGGTATCGGCACGCTGGCGCATATCGCGGGTGAAATCTTCAATCAGGCGGCGGGGGTGCGCACGACGCATGTGCCGTTCAAGGTGGTGCCGGATGCTTTCGGCGAAACCATCGCCGGCCGCGTGCACTATCTGCTGTTCACCGTGCCGAGTCTTTCGCCGATGGTTCGTGACGGACGGCTGCGTCCGCTGGCGGTGACGTCGGCGAAACGCAATCCGGCTTTTCCGAACATTCCCTCGATCGTCGAGGAAGGGCTGCCGGCGGCGCAGTCCGACGGCTGGTTCGGTCTGCTTGGACCGGCCGGTGTGCCCAAGCGCATTGCCACGCAACTTGCCGGAGACGTCAGGAAGGTCGTGTCCCAGCCACGCACCCGCGAGTCGTTCGAGAAAATGGGAGCTGATCCCGCGCTCAATTCGAGCCCGGAAGCCTACGAAAAACTGATGAAGACCGAATACGACCGCTACGTCAAACTGATCAAGGACATCGGCCTGACGCCGCAGTAGTTCACGGCATCGCCGCGGCTTGCGCCTGCGCGGGGGCAGTCTCTGCACCCGGCAGGCCGGTCCAGCCGCCGCCCAGCGCTTTCACCACATTGGCCACTGCAGAGCGTTGTGCCCGCAGGGCATCGGCGCGGTTCAGTTCCGCATTGAGCAGGTTGCGCTCGGCGTCCATGACTTCCAGCTGACTGGTCAGTCCGTTGACAAAACGGATGCGGGCCAGTCGCAGCGCTTCGGTCAGCGAAACAACCCGCGCGTTTTCAGCGTCAAAGGCTTCACGCGCGCGCACCTGGCCAACCAACGCATCGTGGGTTTCACGGAACGCGGTCTGCAGCGTCTTCTGGTATTGCGCCAGTGCCTGGCGCTGACGCGCCTCCACAGCCTCGATTTCGCCGAACAGCCGGCCGCCCTGGAAAATCGGCTGTGCCAGACCGAAGCCCAGCTGCCAGATGCCTGCAGGTCCCGAGAACAGATTAGACAACGCGGCGCTTTCGCTGCCGAGATAGCCGCTGAGGCCGATGCTCGGGAACAGCGTGGCGCGGGCGGCACCGATGCGCGCATTGGCGGCAATCAGCTGCTGTTCCGCAGTGACGATGTCGGGCCGGCGCAGCAGCAGTGCGGACGGCAGGTCAGCCGGAATGACGGGTGCTGCCGGCGCGGCATTGGCTGCATTGCGCAGGACATTGTCCTGCAGCAGGGCGCGCGGACTGCGTCCGAGCAGCACGCCCAGCGCGAGTTCCTCGCTGGTGCGGCGGCTTTCCAGTGCCGGTAGCTGTGCCTGGGCCGCAGACACTTCGGCTTCGAGCTGACGCAATGAAAAATCATTGATGATGCCGGCATCGGCGCGGACACGCTGCAGCTTGAGATCGTTCTGGCGCAGCGCCAGCGAGCGGCGGGTGGCATCGACCTGGGCATCCAGCGCAATCAGGGCGTAGTAGGACTGCACAACACTGGCAGTCAGTGCGATGCGTACGGTTTCACGCGCCGCTGCTGTCGCCAGCAGTCCGGCCTGTGCGGCTTTGGCCGAGTCGCGCAGCTTGCCCCACAGATCGATTTCGTAAGCCACATTGACCTGTGCGCGGTAGTTGTTGTTTTCCAGCGCGCCCGGGAAACGTGTCGCGGTGCTGTCGGAACGCCGTGTGCGATCACGCTGGAAACCGGCATCGACGGCCGGCATCAATTGCGCGTCGGCAATGCGTGCCAGCGCGCGGGCTTCATCCAGCCGTGCAGTGGCCAGCGCCAGATCCTGGTTGTAGACCAGCGCCTCTTCGACGAGCAGGCTGAGCGTGCCGTCCTGATACAGCGTCCACCAGCGATCCGACGGCATGTTCTGTCCCTGCGCCGGTGCGGCGAGCCAGGCCTGCGGTAATTCAACCGCAGGGCGCTGGTAATCGGGGGCCATCGAGCAGCCGCTGATCAGCGCCGAAAAACCTATATAAATCAATAATTTATTTTGCATCATTGCCTCCCTTGCCGACCGGAGTGTGATGCGGCGTCTGCACCGAACGCAGCATCAGCTCACGGTGATGGGCGACCTCGTCTTCAATTTCTTTTGTCGAGCGCGGATCCGACAGCTTGCGTTCAATGATCAGTTTGTAGAACCACGGAATGAAAAAGATTGCGAGGAAGGTGGCCGCGAGCATGCCGCCCATCACGCCGGTGCCGGCCGAGTGGCGTGCGCCGGCGCCGGCGCCGCTGGAAATCACCAGCGGCACCACGCCGAGGATGAAGGCCAGCGAAGTCATCAGGATCGGACGGAAGCGCAGACGTGCCGCTTCAATCGCGGCACCCGCAGTGGACAGACCTTCCTGTTTTTTCATCACTGCGAATTCAACGATCAGGATCGCGTTTTTCGCGGCAAGACCGAGCAGCGTGACCAGGCCGATCTGGAAATAAACGTCGTTGCTCAGCCGCGCGATGTGCGACAGCGGCGACAGCAGTCCCTGCAGCCAGGGAACGCCCTGCGCCAGATAGAAGGGCATCGGCAGCAGGTTGTTGATGAAAATCGCCAGCAGTGCGCCGAAGGTGCCGAAGGGCAGGGCCAGCATCACGGCCAGCGGCAGCGACCAGCGGTTGTACTGCGCGGCGAGAATAAGGAACACCATCAATGCTGCCAGTCCCAGTGCAATGATCGATGTGCCGCCGGAGCGTTTTTCCTGGAAAGAGGCGCCGCCCCAGTCGAAGGTGAAGTCCGGCGGCAGCGTGGCTTTGGCAATGCGTTCCATGCCGGCAATCGCTTCGCCCGAGCTGTAACCGGGTTTGGCTGAACCGAAGATCTTTACCGCGGGCAGGTTGTTGAAGCGGTCGAGCGAATCCGGGCCGGAGGAGTAATTGACCTTGGCCAGTGACGACAGCGGAATCATCGCGCCGCGGTCCGAGCGCACGTAAATCGCGCCGACATCATCCGGGCGTTTGCGGTAGGCCGGCTCGGCGGACATCAGTACCTGCCAGGTGCGGCCGAATTTGTTGAAATCATTGACATAGGCGGTGCCCAGCGTCGCCGCGAGCGCGCCGTAAACCTCGTCGATCGGCACGCCCAGCGTCTTGGCCTTCTCGCGGTCGGTTTCGACATAAAGCTGCGGCACATTGGCACGCCACAGCGTGTTGACCTGACCGAACATCGGATCCTTCTGTACGGCAGCGAGCAACTGTTGCGTGGCTTCAGAGAGTTTCTGTGCGCCGCCTTCACCGCGGTTCTGGATGTAAAACTCGAAACCGCCGGCGTTGCCCAGACCGAAAATCGGCGGCGGGCCGAAGGCGAGGGCGAGGCCTTCCTTGATATGCGCGGTTTTCATGAAGAATTCGCCGACCAGTTGTCCGGTCGATACCGTGCGCTGGTCCCAGTGTTTCTGGGTCACGAAAATCGTCGCTGCGCTGTTGCGGAAGCCGCCGCCGAGGAAATCGAGGCCGGTGAAGGCGAT
>CBHTVL010000303.1:0-3721 GCA_966096475.1 uncultured Burkholderiales bacterium | reverse complement strand
CCGGGGTGGGGGGTGGTTTGTTGCGGGGGGGGTTTTGTGGCTCCCGCACGCGGGCGCCGGATCCCGGCCGTCCCCGGCAGCGGCGCATACGCCGCAAAAGCGCCGTCAGGACGATGCCGTGACGGCGCTTGAATCGCTTACTTGACCAGCGTGGCGCTCCAGGACGTGGCCGGCGCATCGGGGCGCGGCCGCATCATGCCCTGCATCACCGGGCCGCTGACGCGACCGGTATAACTGGCACTGCCGATGTTGAAGCTGATCTGGTCGCCGCGCAGATTGGTGCTGGTGACGCGCCAGCTCATGCCGTCGCCGTTACGGAAAACACCGTCAAAGTCCTGGAATTTCTGTTTGAGCTCGATCGAACCCGAATCCATTTTCCAGTTGCCTTCAACCTTGGCCGGCACGATCCACATATAGGCGGTGCGACCTTCGGTGGAATCCGTCTGGTCCGGCGCCCAGTCTTCCATCGTGAAGGCATGCGAGACAACACGTGTGCCCGGCTTCATGTTGAGGATGGTCGGGCGCAGCTTGATGTTCAGGTAGGGCAGCAGGTACATGGTCAGCACAGTGGCCTGGCTGAAGTCGGTGGCGAAAATATCACCGCGGATGAACTGCGCTTTTTCGGCGACGCCTTCCTTCTGCGCGTTGCGCTTCGACAGCTCGACCATGTCCGGGTTGTATTCGATGCCGGTGGCGCGCACGCCGAACTGCTTGGCGGCGGTGATCACCGTGATCCCGTCGCCCGAACCGAGATCAAACACGACGTCTGTTGGTTTGACGTCGGCCATTTTCAGCATTTTTTCCACCAGGCTTTTCGGCGTCGGCACCCAGATCACATCCTTGCCGGCCTGGCCGACCTGCGGTTTGAATTCGGCGCCGGTGTTTTGCGCATGGGCCGGGGCGAGAAGCAGGGCGGTCAGTGACAGAGTCAACAGGGCGTGACGAACAAACGAAGGCATGACGGTCTCCAGTGGTTTGCAAGCGTTTGATTATGCCTGATGCCATAGGGCGACAGCGGCGCTCAGTCCGGTTTGGCGCCCGAGGCTTTGACCACCGGCGCCCATCGCGCAATTTCCGATTTGATATGGGCGGCGAACTGGTCCGGCGTATTGGCAACCGGTTCCGCACCGTCGGCGGCGAGGCGTTCCTTGATATCGGGCCGCGCCAGCACTTTGACGATATCCGCATGCAGCTTGGCGACGATGTCGCGGGGTACAGCGGCCTGCGTCAGTACGCCGTACCACTGATTGGCGTCATAACCCGGCACGCCGCTTTCGTTGATGGTGGGCACGTCCGGCAGGATCGCGAGACGTTTCATCGTCGCCACGCCGAGCAGTTTGAGGCGGTTTGATTTGACATGCGGCATCAGGGCGACCATGCCGGTGATGGTCATCGTGGTCTGTCCCGAAATCATGCTGATCATCGCCGGGCCGGTACCTTTGTACGGCACATGCACCATGTTGATCTTGGTCAGCAGCCGGAAATATTCACCGGCCAGATGCGACGCACTGCCGCTGCCGCCGGAGGCATACAGCAGTTCACCCGGCTTGGCTTTGGCGAGAGCGACGAAGTCGCGCGCGGTTTTCACCGGCAGCGACGGATGTACCGCCATGCCGTTGGGCACTGTCGCGAGAATGGTGATCGGCGCGAAATCCTTGATCGCTTCGTAAGGCAGCTTGGGATACAGCGTCGGATTGAAACCGAAGGTGCCGACATGGCCCATGACGATGGTGTAACCGTCGGGCGCGGCGCGCGCCGCCAACTCAACGCCGATGGTGCCGCCGGCGCCGCCGCGGTTTTCAACGGCGACCTGTTGCCCCCACATCTCGGAAAGCCGCAGGGAGACCAGTCGCGCCAGCGTGTCAGTGCTGCCGCCCGGCGGGAAGGGGGCGATGAAACGCACCGGTTTGTTCGGAAAGCTAGCTGCAGTCTGCGCCAGGGCCGTTCCGGTTGATAAAGCACCCAGCAGAACGATTGAAGCTAAATACTTGATATTGTTCAATTATTTCTCCTCCGCCCTGCAGGGCTCTAGGTTTTTTTAATGCGTCCGTCGGTGGTGGCACCGGAATCGAGCAGCGACTGGATGTCGGCTTCGGACAGCCCCGCTTCGCGCAGGATTTCGACACTTTGTTCGCCGAGTTTCGGCGCCGGATTCCAGCCCTCGCGCACGCCGCAGGACCATTTGTTCGGCATGCGCATATTGCGCGTGCGGCCTTCGGTCGGATGGTCCTTCATCTCGAAAAAGCCGATGTCCTGCAGATGCGGATCTTCGAGCACGCTGTCGAGTGTGTGATAAGGCATCGCCGGCACGTCGGCCGCATTAAACAGTTCCAGCCATTCCGCCGTGGTTTTGCTTTTCAGTGCGGCCATGCGCACTTCGAAATAAGCCGCAACATTGGCAAACCGCGCCTGCACGCTGCTGAAGCGCGGATCGGTTTTCAACTCCGGCCGGCCGATGACATCAAAAAAGCCGAAGGCCTGATCATTGGTATTGGCCGAGATGCAGATATAGCTGTCCTTGGTCGGAATCGGTTTGCCCAGCGGATCGAGCAGTCGCGGGTCGCCGGTTTCGCCGAGCGGCGGATCGAAGGTCTTCAGGTACATATGCTCTTCCAGCACGAACTTGACCAGGTTCTCGAACATCGGAATTTCGATCGAGCAGCCTTCGCCGGTCTTGGCTTTGCGATACAGCGCCATCGCAATCATCTGCACGGCGATCAGACCGACCGTCTTGTCGGCAACCACCATCGGCACGAAGCGCGGCTCGCCCATTGCGCGGTGGTGCAGCGCCGCCATGCCGCCGGAGCCCTGGATGATGGTGTCGTAAGCGGGTTTCTCGCGATAACGGCCGTCCTGACCGAAGCCGAACATGCCGCAGTAAATGATGCCGGGATTGACCTTGCGCACATCGTCGTAGGACAGCTTGAGTCGCGCCATCGCCGGCGGGCGCACGTTCCACACCAGCACGTCGGCTTTTTCGATCAGCTTCATCAGTGCAGCGTGACCGGCGGGATTTTTCAGATCGAGTACCAGCGAACGCTTGTTGCGATTGAGATGCAGGAACTTCGCACCCATGCCCGGCGTAACCGACTTGCCGTTCATGTTGCGGATCAGGTCACCGGACTTGGTTTCAACCTTGATCACTTCCGCGCCGTGGTCGGCGAGAATCTGTGTTGCGAGCGGGCCAACGACGACTGAAGTCAGGTCGACAATGCGTACGCCTTCAAGCGGACCGCCGGCCATTATCGGGTTCCTTTCATGCGAACTCCGCTTCGGCGGTCAGCGCCAGCGCGCCGCTGTCGTCCTGCGCCCACAGTTTGGCGGTCTTGTTGTCAGCCGAGGGTTCGCCGCACAGCGTGATGGTGCGGCCGACAAACAGCGCGCGCACATTGCGCGAGGACATGAACTTGATCGGCGTCGAGGCGTGGGTGCGCGCCAGTTCGTACACCAGCAGTGTGGTCAGTCCGCCGTTCATTACCAGATTGGGATAACCCTCGACACCGGTGACATAGGGATGATCGTAATGAATGCGGTGGCCGTTGAAAGTCAGCGCCGAATAACGGAACAGCATTACCGGGTCCGGCGTGACCTGGTGCTGCCACACCGCCTTGCCCGGCGCGGGTTGCGGCGGAGGCGGCGGTGCATTCTTGTCGGGCTCGCCGCGGTAGACGATGTCCTGCTCCTCGCTGATCGCCACGCCCTTGGCGTTTTTGATGTCGGT
>CBHTVL010000302.1:0-3730 GCA_966096475.1 uncultured Burkholderiales bacterium | reverse complement strand
ATGGAATTCTGCTTCGTCAACATGGTGGCGCCCGGTGACAAGGTCATCGTCTGCCGCAACGGTGTATTCGGCGGCCGCATGATCGAAAACGTCGAACGCTGCGGCGGCACGCCGATTGTTGTTGAAGACGCCTGGGGCGAACCAATCACCCCGCAGAAACTCGAAGACGCGCTGAAGAAAAATCCCGATGTGCGCCTGGTGGCTTTTGTGCACGCCGAAACCTCCACCGGCGTGCTGTCCGACGCCAAGACCCTGGTCGAGATTGCACACAAGTACGACGCGCTGACCATTGTCGATACCGTGACTTCGCTGGGCGGTTCGCCGGTGCTGGTCGACGACTGGAAAATCGACGCCGCTTACTCCGCCAGCCAGAAATGCCTGTCGTGCACGCCGGGCCTGTCGCCGGTGACCTTCTCCGAGCGCGTCGTCGAACGCGTCAAGTCGCGCAAGGACAAGATCCACTCCTGGTTCATGGACATGAACCTGCTGCTCGGCTACTGGGGCGAAACCACCCGTACCTATCACCATACGGCACCGACCAACTCGCTGTTCGCGCTGCATGAAGCGCTGCTGCTGATCCGCGAAGAAGGTCTGGAAAACGCCTGGGCGCGTGTGGATCGTCATCACACCGCACTCAAAGCCGGCCTCGAAGCCATGGGCCTGAAGTTCCTGGTCAAGGAACCGTACCAGGCGCCGCAGATGAATGCCGTGCTTTGCCCCGAAGGTGTCAACGAAGCCGAAGTGCGCAAGACGCTGCTTTCCGAATTCGGTCTGGAAATCGGTGCCGGCCTCGGACCGCTCGCCGGCAAGATCTGGCGTTTCGGCCTGATGGGTTATTCCTGCCGTCCGGACAACGTCATGCTCTGCCTGTCGGCGCTGGGTTCGGTGCTGGAAGACATGGGTTACGCTGTTCATGTCGGCGATGCCGAAGCCGCTGCGCATGCCGCGTACGCGTCGATGCACGCCACTGCCGCACAAGCCAAAAAACGCAAGCCGGCCAAAGCCGCCTGATCCGTCCAAGGCTGAAAAAAAGGCCGCCTCCGGGCGGCCTTTTTTATTGATGCGACGGTTCAGACCAGCAGCGTGGCCAGTCCCAGCAATAATCCCATGCTGACCACATCGGTCGCTGTTGTCAGAAAAATGCTCGACGCAGTGGCCGGATCAAAGCCGAACCGTTTAAGCGTCAGCGGCACCATTGCGCCGGCTATACCGCTGGCGACACAACTGCCGACCAGCGCAATCCACACCACCAGACTGAGCATCAGCGCATTCGGGTTGTGCTGGAAGCTGGCGACGATGTACATCCCCAGCGCGGCGACCACGCCGGTAAATGCACCGTTGAGCGCACCCAGCGACGCTTCCTTGATCACCAGCGCACGTTCGGCACCGGCCTTGAGTTCACCCAGCGTCATGCCGCGCAAGGTCACGGCCAGCGCCTGGCAGCCGGTGTTGCCGGACTGTCCGGCGAGCACCGGCAGGAACAGCGCGAGAATGACCAATCGGTCGACGGTGTCCTGGAAAATGGCCACGACAGCGCCGGCGATGAAAGCGGTGGCGAGATTGATCTGCAGCCAGGGATGGCGCAGTTTGAAGCTGCCGGGCAGCGGCGTGGCCAGCCGTTCTTCTTTTTCGACACCGACCATACTGCCGACCTGCGCGGTGATTTCAAAGGCCTGTTCCTCGAACATGGTCTGACCGCGGACCAGACCGAGCAGTTTGCCGTTGTCGTCACAGACCGGATATACCGGATAGTGCCGGTCGAGTACCAGCTTCATCGCATCGGCCAGCGGCACTTCCGGTTTCAGCGTGAAGGCGTTACGCAGCATCACCGATTCCAGCGGCACATGATCGTCGGCGAACAGCAGGTCACGCATGGTGATGATGCCAAGCAGCTTGCCGGATTCATCCGTGACATAACCGTAGGTGATGAAAGCGGTGCGCACCAGCGGGCGCAGTTGCTCCACGGTATCGCGCACACTCATGTCGGGACGGAACACGGCGCGCGGCGGCACCATCATCCGTCCGATGCTGCCTTCCGGGAAGCGGCTGTTGGTTTGCCATTGCGCGGCGATTTCACCGGACACGGCATGCATCGCGCCGTCGACCAGGCCGCCCGGCAGTTCGCCAAGAACATCCTGGGTCTGCGCCGGCGCGAGTTCCTGCAATACGGCGGCAATGACGGTGACGGGATATTCCGCGAGCAGCTCGGCGGCTTCCTTGGGTGACCGCGCCTTGGCGGCCAGTGTCAGTTCGCGGTGTTCGTGGTTTGCCGTTACGGCAGCCTGAAGCTGTTTGTCTTCCATCGCCATGTCTCCCCGTCAGCCACGGGCGCGGGTGCGCCTGCGGGGAGTATAGCGAGGGTTCGCGCCGGATGGCGCGTCTTCAGGAGGGCAGAGGCCTTACAGGCCCAGACGTTGCCAGATCGCGCCGGTCAGGCCGGCCTGATTCATCGTGTAGAAGTGCAGGCCGGGCGCACCGGCGGCAAGCAGGTCGTCGCAGAGCCGGGTGACCACGTCGAGACCGAATTCGCGGATCGAATCGGAATCATCACCGAAGCCTTCCAGCTTGCGGCGCATCCAGCGCGGAATTTCCGCACCGCAGGCGTCCGAAAAACGCGCCAGCTGGGAGAACTTGCCGATCGGCATGATGCCCGGAACGATGGGCAGATCCAGACCCATGGCTTCGCATTCGTCGACAAAGTGGAAGTAGCAGTCGGCGTTGTAGAAATACTGGGTGATCGCGGAGTTCGCGCCGGCTTCGACCTTGCGCTTGAAATTCAGCAGGTCGTCCCGGGCGCTTTTCGCCTGGGGAGGGTATTCCGGGTAGGCGGCGACCTCGATGTGGAAATGATCACCGAACTCGCTGCGGATAAAGGCGACGAGTTCATTGGCGTAATGGAACTCACCGGCGGTCGCAGTGCCTGAGGGCAGGTCGCCGCGCAGTGCCACCAGATGGCGAATGCCGTTTTCGCGGTAACCGCGCAGGATGTCGCGGATGTCGTCGCGCGAAGAACCGATGCAGGAGATGTGCGGAGCCGCAGCGTAACCGGCGGCGCGCAGATCGAGCACTGCGCGCAGCGTGCGCTCGCGGGTGGAACCGCCGGCGCCGTAGGTCACCGAAAAGAATTTCGGGTTCAGCGGTGCGAGCTGTTTTGCCGTTTGCGCGAGCTTGGTCAGTCCTTCCGGCGTATTCGGCGGGAAGAATTCAAAGCTGAAACTGAGGGCAAATTTTTTCTGTGATTGCATGTGTCACTGGCTGACTGCGCTGCCGGGGATTTTACGCCCCGGCAGCCGCCGCCGTCCTTGATCAGTAGCGGTAGTGATCCGGCTTGTACGGGCCTTCAACCGGCATCTGCAGGTAGTCGCACTGTTTCTCGTTGAGCACGGTCAGGTCGACGCCGAGTTTTTTCAGGTGCAGGCGCGCGACTTTTTCATCGAGGTGCTTCGGCAGCACGTAAACCTTGTTCTGGTATTTGCCGCCCTGGGTGTACAGCTCCAGCTGCGCCAGTGTCTGGTTGGTGAAGGAGCTCGACATCACGAAGGACGGGTGTCCCGTGCCGCAGCCCAGGTTTACCAGCCGGCCTTCGGCGAGGATGATCAGGCGTTTGCCGTCGGGGAAAATCACATGATCGACCTGCGGCTTGATGTTTTCCCATTTGTACTGCTTCAGCGCTGCAATTTCGATTTCCGAATCGAAATGGCCGATGTTGCAGACGATGGCGTTGTTCTTC
>CBHTVL010000301.1:0-3736 GCA_966096475.1 uncultured Burkholderiales bacterium | reverse complement strand
CGCGAGCAGTTTGACACTGCCGGCGGGAATGCGACCTTCACCGCTTTTGACCGCCTTGCGCGCACGCGACAGGCCTTTTTTGCCCAGCGCCACAAAAGCCGTCATTTCCTTCGGCAGACGGGTCGATGCCGACAAATCGACAATCGTGTTGGATTCCTGGTCATGCACGCCAATGCGTGCGCCCTGGGCATCAGAAAAAGTCACCAGACGCATTCAGTTCACTCCTTGTTGAATATTCAAAACCAAAGCGGCAATGACGCCGCTTCAATACAAAATCAATCCGGCGTGGCGCCCGAAACCTTGACCACATGCGCCCATTTGGCGATGTCCTGGTTCAGGTATTTTTCGAACTCGGACACCGACATCACCAGTGCCTCGGCACCCTGCTTTTCCCAGTTCGCCGCCGTATCGGCGCGCGTAGTGACCTTGGTGATTTCACCGTTGAGCCGGTCGAGAACGGGCCGCGGCGTCTGCGCAGGCGCCATCACGCCCAGCCAGATCGTCGCTTCGTAACCCTTGACGCCGGCCTCCGACACTGTCGGCAGTTCCGGTGTGACCTTCGAACGTTTCAGTCCGGTGGTCGCCAGCGCGCGCACCTTGCCGGCGCGTGCATGTGCGGTCATCGTCGTCACCGCATCAAACATCATCTCGACCTGGCCGCTCAACACGCTGGTGCGCGCCTCGCCGCTGCCCTTGTGCGGCACATGCACGATGTCAGCCTTGATCAGGGATTTGAAGTATTCGCCGGCCATGTGGTATGGCGTGCCGTTGCCCGACGACGCGTAGTTCAGGCCTTTGTCCTTGGCTTTGGCGAGTTTGACCAGTTCGGCGACGGAACGCACCGGCAGCGAGGGATGCACGACCAGGATCAGGTCGGAATAATTGATCGGCGCCACCGGCGCGAAGTCCTTCATCAGCGTGAAGGGTTTTTTCGGGATCAGCGATTCGTTGACGGTATGGGTGTTCGACATCAGCAGCAGCGTGTAGCCGTCGGCCGGCGACTTGGCCACCACGTCGGTGCCGATAATCGATCCCGCACCAGGACGGTTTTCGACAATGATGTTCTGCCCCAGAGGCTGCTGCAGCTGCTGCGCGAGGAAGCGGGCATAGAGATCAGCCGGACCGCCGGCGCCGAAGGGCACGACAATGCGCACGGGTTTCGCCGGATAGTTCTGGGCAGATGCCACCATGGCGACAGCCGTCATCACGGTAAACGCAACACCACGCAATGCCAATTGCAGGACACGCATTGTGATCTCCTCACGGGGTTTGACTGGACCTGGACTGCGCTTGCTGCGGCGGGGCCGGCGGCGCAAATTGTTCCGCATATTGTAACCCACGGCACTGCCCGCAGACCCCGCCCCGGCCGCGCAAACGGCGGGCTTTGCACAGGCTGTGCCGGCGCGGGCGACCTGTTCTGCTAGACTCAAAAACAGCCGACCTGGATGGAATTTCGCCATGAATTCAAACAATAACCGCGACGCACGCGTTTCCCGCCTGAAACCCCGGATCCGATGAACAGCCTCCTGCAACGAACCGTCGACCGCCTGGTCACGACGCGCCCCGGCGAACTGCGCGCCCTTTGCTGGTCCTTCGCCTATTTTTTCTGCCTGCTCGCCGGCTATTACGTGCTGCGGCCGCTGCGCGATGAAATGGGCATCGCCGGCGGCGTGCGTAATCTGCCCTGGCTGTTCACGGCGACTTTTTTTGTGATGCTCGCCGCGGTGCCGGTATTCGGCGCCATCGTCGCGCGATTGCCGCGCCGCCGCTTCATTCCGCTGGTCTATCACTTCTTCGTCGCCAACATCGTCATTTTCTGGCTGCTGCTGACTTTCGACATCGGCAAGGTCCACGTCGCCCGGGTGTTTTTTGTGTGGATCAGCATCTTCAACCTGTTTGCGGTTTCGGTGTTCTGGTCCTTCATGGCCGACCTCTACGCGTCGGAACAGGGCAAGCGCCTGTTCGGATTCATCGCTGCCGGCGGCTCCGCCGGTGCCCTGCTCGGACCGACGGTGGCGCTGTGGCTCGCCGTGCCGCTGGGACCGGCCAATCTGCTGATCGTCGCCGCGCTGCTGATCGAAGTCGCCGTGTTCTGCGCGCTGCGTCTGGAAGGCGCGGCGCCGCAATTGCGTGCTTCGGCGGAACCGGCTGCGGCCTCATCCGCGACCGCGACGGGAAGCGGCACCTCACTCGGCGGCGGCTGGTTCGCCGGCATCGCCATGTTGGTGCGTTCGCCCTATCTCGCCGGCATCGCGCTATGGGTTGCGCTGCTGTCGCTGGCCGGCACTTTCCTGTATTTCCAGCAGGCGGAAATCGTCAAGGCCGCATCGGATGATCCGGCCGTGCGCACGCGCATTTTTGCCGCCATCGATCTCGCGGCAGGCCTGCTGACGCTGCTGGTGCAGTTCCTCGCCACCGGCCGTCTGATCACCCGCTTCGGCGCCGGCCCCGCGGCCGCCGTGCTGCCGCTGGTGTTCTTTCTGGGCTTTATCACCCTGTGGCTGAGCCCGATGTTGTGGCTGGTGATTGCCTTCCAGGCGATACAGCGCACGGCCAACTTCTCGCTGTCGAATCCTGCGCGCGAAGTGCTGTTCACCGTTCTTGATCGTGCCGAAAAATACAAAGCCAAAAACGTCATCGATCTGGTGGTGTTCCGCGGCAGCGATGCGCTGAGCGGCTGGCTGTTCTCGGCGCTGCGCGGCGCAGGACTGGAACTCGGCGCCATTTCACTGGCGACCGTGCCGGTCACCGCCGGCTGGCTGGCGCTGGCGCTGTGGCTGGGCCGGCAACAGGAACAGCGCGCGGCAGCGCAGAAAACCCGTTAAAGAACCGATACGCAACGGAGTCGCTGATGAAACAAACCGCAACCCGCAAGCTGTTCTCGCGCCGTGACATGCTGCAGCTTGGATTGGGCCTCGGATCAATGGCGCTGGCCGGCAAGGTCAGCGCGCAGACTGCGCCCCTGATGACGCGTCCGATCCCGCGCAGCGGCGAACGGCTGCCGGTGATCGGCCTCGGCACCGCGATCATTTTCGACATCGGCAACGACGCCGCGCAACGCGCTGAACGCGCCAAGGTGATCAATACCTATCTCGCCGGCGGCGGGCGGCTGGTCGACACCGCACCTTCCTACGGCAGCGCAGAATCCGTCGTCGGCGACCTGCTCGCCGACCTCAAGGTGCGCGACAAGGTCTTCCTCGCCACCAAGGTGCGCTCCAACAACAACACCGAATTTGTCGCGCAGATGAAGGAGTCGCAGCAGCGGCTGCGCTCACCGAAGTTCGATCTGATGCAGATGCACAACGTCGGTTTTCTTGACCGCGCGATGTTCACCTCGCAACTGGCCATCGTGCGGGAATGGAAACAGCAGGGAACTTTCCGCTATGTCGGCGTCACCCACTCGCAGGAGCAGGAACGCGCCAATGACCGCCTGATCGAGATGATGCAACAGGAAAAACTCGACTTCATCCAGGTTAATTATTCGATGGCCGAACGCAGCGTCGAACAGCGCCTGCTCGCCGCTGCCGCCGATACCGGCACTGCAGTACTGTGCAACCTGCCCTTCGCCCGCGGCGTGCTGTTCCGTGCCATCAAAGGCCAGACGCTGCCCGAATGGTCAAAAGAGTTCGGAGCCGTCAGCTGGGGACAGTTTTTCCTGAAGTATCTGCTGGCCCATCCGGCGGTGAATGCAGTGATGCCCGGCACCGACAAGGTCGAATACATGCACGACAATCTC
>CBHTVL010000300.1:0-3739 GCA_966096475.1 uncultured Burkholderiales bacterium | reverse complement strand
TTGGCCGGGATGAAACGGGGTTAGCATTTAAATTTCGTTATAGATACCGAACAGTGCTGCCGGCGCTCAGTCGACGGTGGCGCCGGATACTTTTACGTCCTCCGCCCACTTCTTGATGTCGGCGCGGATGATGGCGTCGAACTCCGCCGGCGTATTGCCGATGGCGGTGGCGCCTTCGCCGGTGAGCACCTGCGCGAATTCGGCGGTGCGTACCACTTTGACGATGTCCTGGTTCAGACGGTTGATGATTGGTTTCGGCGTGCCCGCCGGCGCGAGAATGCCGTTCCAGCCGCGGGCTTCATAACCGGGCAGCGTATCGGCAATCGGCGGCACATCGGGCAGTACGGCGAGGCGCTGTTTCGCGCCGACACCCAGCGCGCGGATGCGGCCGGCCTTAACCTGCGGACCGACCACGCTGGCCGAGGCGATCAGGTAAAAATCAATTTCACCGGAGATCACCGCGGTCAGCGCCTGCGGCGAACCTTTGTAGGCGACTTGCGTGAACTGGATGCCGGCCATCGTGCGCAGCAGCTCTGCGCCCAGCGAGCCCATGCTGCCGGCGCCGACCGAACCGTGATTCAGTTTGCCGGGGCGGGCCTTTGCCAGATCGATCAGGTCCTTCACCGTACGCGCTGGCGAAGCACTGCCGACGATCAGCACCGGTGACACCGCGCTGACCAGCGTGACCGGCGCGAAGGCGTTGACGGTGTCAAAGGGAATGTCCGGATACAGCGCGGGATTCACCGGATGCGACGGAAACACCATCAGCAGCGTGTAACCGTCGGGTGCGGCCTTGGCTGCAATCCCGGTGCCGAGCACGCCGCTGGCACCCGGGCGGTTGTCGACAATGACCTGCTGGCCGAGGCTGTCGGTCAGGCGCGGTGCAATCGTGCGCGCAATGATGTCGGTAATGCCGCCGGCGCCGCTGGGGACGATCATGCGGACCGGACGGTTGGGATAGCTTTCTGCGCTTCGGGCGTGAAGCGGGGCGCAAAAAAGCGCTGCAGTAATGAGCAGCGCGAAATACTGTTTCATGATGTGACCTCTGAAGCCTGCGGATGTGGCGAAGTATAAGCGTGCGGCTTTCGCGGCAGTCTGCAGAATCCGGATTGCGGTGCGGCTATTGAGTCCATATGCTCTTAAATGCTGCGTCGATCACGCGGCGCCGCAGTAAAATGCGCGCCTGATTGGATGAGTGATTTGCAGGACAGGTGCCCGATTCAAAGGCTTGAATATCGGTCATTCAGTGACGAGTCAATTGCCTGTTGCTGATGTCTGCTGATGGACTGCACGACCGCAAGGCGGTGGTAGTTTAAAATGCGAATTCAATCAATTATTTAGCGGGCTATTTTTACCGTTGGGGCGGATCTGTGGCGGGCCGTGAGTCTGCCAACCCCAAAGGCCATTTCCACACAGGAGAATCACCATGTTGCTGAATTTCAAACGCGCCGCCGGCGCACTGACTGTTGCGGTGCTGGCCGCAACCGCTTCCCTCGGCTGGGCCGCCGATGCGGCCAAGGATTATCCGAACAAGCCGGTGCGCATGATCGGACCGTTCACGCCGGGTGCCGGTACTGACGCCACCGCCCGCATTATTGCCAAGCATCTGGGTGATCAGTGGAATCAGCAGGTGGTTGTTGATAA
This sequence comes from uncultured Burkholderiales bacterium, assembly GCA_966096475.1. Taxonomy (GTDB): domain Bacteria; phylum Pseudomonadota; class Gammaproteobacteria; order Burkholderiales; family SG8-41. The sequence goes on along the minus strand of CBHTVL010000300.1, from coordinate 2,095 downwards.
CCGCACGGGTGCTGCAGGAGCCATCGGGGTTGACCTGACGGCCAAAGCGGTGCCGGATGGATACACGATCTGCCTGATATCCGCCTCCATGCATGTTAATTCGGCTACCAATCCCAACCTGCCGTACGATCTGACCAAGGACCTGCAGGGCATTTCCCAGGCGACCTCGCTGTTTTACGCGGTCTACCTCAATCCGACAGTGCCGGCGAAAAACATCAATGAACTGATCGCCTATGCCAAGGCCAATCCCAATAAGCTGAACTACAGTTCGTCGGGTACCGGCGGTCTGCAGCATCTGGCCGGCGAACTGTTTGATTACATGGCCAAGACCAAAATGACCCACGTGCCGTTCAAAGGGTCGGCGGCAGGCATCGTCGCCAACCTGAGCGGCGAAGTGCAGGTCGGCTTCGGCACGCTGTTCGGCGTACGTCCGCACATGCAGACCAACCGCCTGCGCGTGATTGCGATCACCGCGGGCAAACGTTCGCCCGCAGTGCCGGATATCCCGACCGTTTCGGAAAGCGGCATCCCGGGTTACAGCGTCGATCAGATGTACGGCATCATCGGCAGCGCCAAGATTCCGAAGCCGATCATCAACAAGATCAACGCCGGCATCATCGTCGCGCTGAAAGATCCGGAAGTGATCAAAAAGCTCAACGCCGACGGTTCGACCCCGGTCGGCTCGACGCCCGAGGCCTACACCGCAACGATCCGCGCCGAAGTGGACAAGTGGCGCAAGCTCGCCAAGGCGGCGAAGCTCGAACTGCACTTCTGATCTGATTTTTTCGGACAGCAGCACATTCATGCCGCGCAGCCTTTGTTGCGCGGCATTGTTTTTTACGGAGACTGAAAATGAGTGAAGGCATTGTTGCAGGCAAAGTGGTGGTGGTGACGGGCGCCGGACGCGGCATCGGGCGCGAGATTGCGCTGATGATGGCGAAAGAGGGCGCCAAGGTGGTAGTCAATGACATCGGCACTTCACTGGCCGGTGAAGGCGCCGACCAGACGCCGGCGGAAGAGGTTGTGCAGCTGATCAAAAAGAACGGCGGCGAAGCCGTTGCCAGTTACGACAGCGTCGCCGACTTCAATACCGCGGAGCGCATCGTGCAAACCGCGGTCGATACTTTCGGTCGCGTCGACAGCGTGATCAATAATGCCGGCATCCTGCGCGACGTGATTTTCCACAAGATGACGTTCGATGACTGGGATTCGGTGATCAAGGTCATTCTTTACGGCGCCTTCAACATGAGCCGCGCCGCGGCGACGCACTTCCGCAACCAGAACGGCGGCAGCTTCGTGCACATGATTTCGAACTCGGGTCTTGCCGGCAACGTCGGTCAGGCCAACTACGGCGCAGCCAAGGCCGGCATGGTGATGCTGTCCAAACACATCGCGCTCGACATGCAGCGCTTCAACGTGCGCTCGAACTGCATCGCGCCTTCCGCCTGGACGCGCATGACCGGTTCGATTCCTTCGAATACACCGGACAAGGCGGCGCGCGTCGCGCAGCGCCAGATGGTCACGCCGGACAAGAACGCGCCACTGGCGGTGTTCCTCGCCAGCGATGCGGCGAAGGACGTCAACGGTCAGATATTCTACACGCGCATGAACGAGATTTTCCTGATGAGCCAGTCACGGCCGATCCGCGGCATGCAGCGCAGCGACGGCTGGACGCCGCAGGCGATTGCGGAGATTGCGCTGCCGGCGTTCAAGCCGGATTTTTATCCGCTGGAGCGCAATCAGGATGTGTTCAGCTGGGATCCGGTGTAACGGGTTTTCTGTCAGAGCTGGCCCGGTTGGCGTGCACCACGGCGCGCTGCCGGGGGCTCCGATGCCCAGAAATGGTGCCATTATTTGATGGCCGGGCCTTCCGGGGGTAATTCTATAAATACTTGTTTTTAAATAGTATTTATTGATATTCCGGCGGTGTTCTGGCCGTGGTACGCGTCTTGCATCCAATCTTGTATACCGCCTGAAATGCGGGTGACCAAGAAAGGGATGCCAGATGAACCGTCGTGAACTCCTTAAATCAGCCGGTGCCGTTGCAGCAGGCGCCGCGATGTTGCCGTTTCTGAAAACCAATGCCTGGGCGCAG
>CBHTVL010000299.1:0-3748 GCA_966096475.1 uncultured Burkholderiales bacterium | reverse complement strand
CTGGCAGCAATGTGGCCGCAGCGCAGCGCCGCCTGAACGGAAAGCCCCATGAAACACGCCGCCCTGGGGCGGCGTTTTTCATTCCAGTCACAACGCGATCAGTTAATCTCGGCGCCGCTGGCCTTGACCACCTTGGCCCACTTGTCAGCTTCAACCTTGAGGAAGTCGAAGAATTTCTCCGGTGTATCCTGCCAGGCCGGTTCCTGACCGGCGGCCTGCAGGCTCTTGCTCATTTCCGGCGTCTTCAGCACCTTGAGCAGTTCGCCGTGCAATCTCATCTGGATGTCGCGCGGCAAGCCCTTGGGGCCGGACACGCCGAACCAGGCCACCATTTCATAACCTTTGACGCCGGCTTCGGCGATGGTCGGCACATCGGGCAGTTCCGGTGAACGTTTACTGCCGGTCACACCCAGCGGACGCAGTTTGCCGGTCTTGATATGCGGCAGCATGCCGGCGATGCCGGGGAATGCCAGTTGCACCTGGCCGCCAAGAAGATCGGCCGTCACCGGACCGCTGCCACGGTAAGGAATATGCGTGATCTTGATGCCGGCCATGTTGGCGAACAGTGCACCGGTCAGATGCTGCGTGCTGCCGTTGCCCGATGACGCGTAGTCGATCTGCCCCGGCTTGGCCTTCGCCAGTGCGATCAGCTCTTTCACCGATTTTGCCGGCAGCGAGGGATGCACCACCATCACATTGGGTGCGCTGGTGATCTGCGTTACCGGCGTGAAATCGTTCAGCGAGTCATAGCCGAGTTTTTTGTAAAGAGCGGCGCTGACAAAATGCGTGTTGCTGATCATGAACACGGTGTAACCGTCAGGCGCAGCTTTTGCAGCCGCATCAGCACCGATGGTGGATCCGGCGCCGGGCCGGTTATCCACCAGGACCTGCTGCTTGAAAGATTCGGTGAGCCGCTGCGTCACGATACGGCCCGGTACGTCAGCCGCACCGCCGGCGGAAAACGGGATGATCATGCGGATCGGCTTCGACGGGTAGGTCTGTGCAGCCAGCGGCAATGCGAGTGCCGCCGCAAACAATCCAAGTGCTGTCCTCGAGATATTATAAGTTTTTGATTTCATTGAAATTTCTCCTTTGTTGCGGTCTATTTCAAAAACGCGGGCAATCATACCACTGCATGCTGAGAGTCCGGATGGCATCAATTGGTTTCAAACGTTTTAAAACCGCGTCCATGACAAGACTTCCTGTCCCCACAAAACGGTCGATGTCCTGCCCCATAATGCGCCTGCCATGCTGAGCCTGTCGCATCTCCATAAAACCTATTCCGGCCCCGCGCCACGCAGCATTCTTCAGGACGTCAATCTTGAGTTGTCGCCGGGAGACTATATCGCCATCGTCGGTGACTCCGGTTGCGGCAAATCGACACTGCTGAATCTCATTGCCGGACTGGATCTGCCGGACAGCGGCAGCGTCAAGTTGCACAACCGTGAAATAACCGGACTGGATGACAACACGCGCACGCGCATGCGTCGCCGTGATATCGGCTTTGTTTTTCAGGCTTTCCTGCTGTTGCCTTATCTGACGGTTCTCGACAACGCGGCACTGACCCTGAAACTTAATGGCGTCACCCACCGCGAGGCGCAGCGCAAAGCCTATGCTGAACTGTCGGCCGTGGGCCTTACCGATGCCATCCACCGATTCCCCGGCACCCTGTCCGGCGGTGAATCGCAGCGGGTAGCCGTGGCCCGGGCGCTGGCTCACGAGCCCAAGCTGGTACTGGCTGACGAGCCCACCGGCAATCTCGATACAGACAGCGCCGATGTCGTACTGCAATTGCTGCGCGAACGCGTCAAGGCACAGCGCAGCATCGGCATTCTCGTTACCCACTCCAGTGCCGCAGCAGCAACGGCCGACCGCATCTACCGGCTGCATCACGGCGTATTGCAGGCGGCATGAACGCCGCCGTCTGGCATGCTCTGGTCAGCGGCCCCCTGCGCGCTGCGCCGGGACGTTCACTGCTGGCTGTCGTGGCCATCGCCATCGGCGTGGCGCTCGGACTTGCCGTCCACCTGATCAATGCGAGTGCCGCCGGCGAGTTCGGACGCGCCGCACGCCAGTTGGCCGGCGAAGCCGATCTTGTGGTGCAAGGCGGTCGCAGCGGCTTTGACGAAAGGCTCTATCCGGTGATCGCAACAATGGCCGGCGTGGCCGCAGCCAGCCCCGTCCTTGAACTCGAGGCCGCACTCCATGGCCACCGTGATACGCTGAAAATCGTCGGCATCGACGCCCTCAGAGCCTATGCCCTGCAACCGCAACTGGCCGGTGCGGGCAACGGCGCGCGTAACGCCTTGTTTGATACCGACGCCATCCGCCTTTCCGCGAGCGCCGCCCGTGAACTGGGCGTCGTTGTCGGCGGCACGGTGAGCTTCAAAGTCGGCATGCAGCCCCTTTCATTGCGCGTCGTCGAAATCCTGCCCGATGCCAGTTACCGTCAGCGCCTCGGGCTGATGGACATTGCCGCGATACAATGGCGATTCGAACGTACCGGCTTCATCAACCGCATCGACCTGCGCCTCGCTTCCGGCATTGATGCCGAAACTTTCCGCAGACAGCTCCAGACACGATTGCCGCCCGGCGTTCATGCCGTCACGCCGCAGACCGACAGCGAACGCGGTCTCGCAATTACCCGCGCCTACCGTCTCAACCTCGACATGCTGGCGCTGATTGCGCTGTTCACCGGCACGTTCATGGTGTTTTCGTCGCAGGTGCTGGCGCTATTGCGCCGTCGCACGCAGATTGCATTGCTGCGCGCTTTGGGTGTCACGCGCAGCGCCGTACTGGGTTGGCTGGTGGCAGAAGGCGCGCTGCTCGGATTGATCGGCGGCCTGATCGGACTCGGCGGCGGTTATCTGCTGGCCGTGCAGGCCATGGCTTTTGCCGGCGCCGACCTCGGTGCCGACTATTTCCGCAATCTCAATGCCGAGCTGATTGTCGATCCGTTGACGCTGCTCGCTTTTCTCGGACTGGGTATGGCCTTCGCCGTCATCGGCGCCGCGGTTCCTGCCTGGGATGCAGCGCGACGCCAGCCCGCCAGCGAATTGCATGCCCGCGATGACGATGACACCTTGCATCGTCCGCTGTGGATTGCTGTTGGTCTGCTCACCATGCTGACCGGCGCTCTGCTGGCGCTGCTGCCGCCGCTCGGCGGTCTGCCTTTGGCCGGTTATGGCGCGGTTGCATTGCTGCTGCTCGGTGCGGTGCTGCTGATGCCGGCACTGAGCGGCATTTTGCTGTCGCCGGCATCGCTGCCTTCAATCCCCGCTCTGGCGCTGGGGCTGGCACGGTTAAAAGCCACGCCGCGTCATGTTGCCATCAGTGTTGCGGCGATTCTGGTCAGTTTCAGCCTCGTGGTCGCGATGCTGATCATGGTAATGTCTTTCCGCCAGTCGCTGGACAGCTGGCTGGATCAGGTGCTGCCGGCCGATCTGTATTTGCGGGCCGCAGCCTCCGGAGAAACCGCGGTGCTTTCGCCGGCCGAACAACAGCGCATCGCAGGCGTAACGGTTGTTGCATCGGTTGCGTTCACGCGCTTCCAGAGTCTGCTGATCCATGCCGATCAACCGCCGCTGACGTTGATCTCCCGGGACCTGCCGGCAGAAGGTGTATCACGCTCGCTGCCGCTGATCAGTCCGCCGGTCACCGTGCCGCCCGGCGCGCCGCCGGCGCTGTGGATCAGTGAAATCGCCGCCGCTGTTTTCGACTGGAAAACCGGACAAACCGTGACCCTGCC
>CBHTVL010000298.1:0-3783 GCA_966096475.1 uncultured Burkholderiales bacterium | reverse complement strand
CGCTCAACCGGAGACCCTGCCTTGAACATCAAGCCCCCCTACGGATACCAGGACATCGTGCCGCTGGCCAAAACCCAGCGCGTGCAGTTGCAGGAATCACGAAAGCTGCCGGCGCAGTTTCGCGGGCTCAGCGCATTCCCGCTGTCGTTCACTGAATTCGCACCGGCGGTCCGCGACTATCCTGCGGTGTTCATTTCCGGCGATGCCGGCAAATCCTTTGTCGCGATGATCCTGCTCGGCGTCGAAGCGCAGCAGAATCTGTTCGTTGACGCCAACGATGTCTGGGATGCAGCGACTTACCTGCCGGCCTATGTGCGCCGTCACCCCTTCTGCATGACGCGGGTGTCGGTCAACGGCCAGGAACAGGCGGAACGTGTCGCCTGCGTCGAAAAAAACGCGCTGCAGGCCAAAGGTACCGCGCTGTTTGATGATAAAGGCGAGCCGCTGCCGGTTTGGGAAGGCCTGCGCAAACTGCTGTTCGAATTCGAAGCCGACCTCTCGCGCAGCGAGGAAATGGCGCGGAAGCTGCAGGAGCTGCAGTTGCTCGAACCGTTTTCCGCCCAGGCCCTGCCCAACGGAGAGCAGGCGATTACGCTGACCGGCATGTATCGCGTGTCCGAAGAGCGCCTGCATGCGCTGCCGGCGGAAACGCTGAAGGATCTGGCGGTCACCGGCGTGCTGGCGCGGATCTATCTGCACCTGCTGTCGCTGGGCAATTTCCAGCGTCTGCTCGATCGTCGCGCCGTCCGCCGCAAACAGGAAAAACCGGCGGCGAAGGTCAATCCGAAAAAACTGAACTGACGCGCTTCAGCGCGGGCGGGTCAGCGACCAGGCAAGCAGGCCGGCGCCGGCGAGAACCATCGGCAACGACAGCCACTGGCCCATGGTCAGGCCAAGGGCAAGGAAACCGAGAAAACTGTCGGGCTCGCGAGTGTATTCAACGCCGAAACGGAATACGCCGTAGCCGATCAGGAACAGCGCCGAGGCGGCACCCCGCGGCCGCGGTTTTGTCGTCAACCAGAACAACAACACAAACAGCAGCAGGCCTTCGAGCAGGAATTCATAAAGCTGGGACGGGTGGCGGGCAATGCGGTCGACATTGGGAAACACCATCGCCCAGGGCAGATCCGTCGGCCGCCCCCACAGTTCGGCATTGATGAAATTGCCCATGCGCCCCGCCGCGAGGCCCAGCGGCACCAGCGGCGCGATGAAATCGGTAATGCGCAGCCAGTCCTGCCGGCGCGTGCGCGCAAACCACAGCATCGCAATCACCACGCCGAGAAAACCGCCGTGGAAGGACATGCCGCCCTCCCACACAAAAAACACTTTCCACGGCGCGACCAGATAGTCGCTGAACTTGTAGAACAGCACGTAACCGAGGCGGCCGCCGAGAATGGTGCCGAGAATGCCGAAAAACAGCGCATCGTCGAGATCGGTGCGCGTCCACACGCCGGCCGGATTGCGGTCGATGCGGTAACGGCCAAGGATCCAGATCAAGGCAAAGCCGAGCAGATACATCAGGCCGTACCAGCGCAGGGCCAGCGGCCCGAGCTGCAGCGCCACGGGATCAAATTGCGGATGTACGAACATGGGGGGAATTGCGGGGGATACGATAAAATGAGCGGCCTATTATACGTGTCCCGCGCCGTCGCCCGGATTGCCGCCGCCGTCGCCTTCAATGGAGAACTTTCATGCCGCTCAATAAACGCAGCCAGTTGATCACCGCCGGTGTCGCGCGCTCCCCCAACCGGGCGATGCTGCGCGCCGTGGGATTCGGCGACGGCGATTTCAAGAAACCGATCGTCGGCGTCGCCAATGGCCATTCGACGATGAACCCCTGCAATGCCGGCATCCAGCCGCTGGTCGACCGTGCGATGGACGCATTGAAATCCGCCGGCGCAATGCCGCAGGTCTTCGGCGTGCCGACCATCACCGACGGCATCGGCATGGGCACCGAGGCGATGAAGTATTCGCTGGTGTCGCGCGAAGTCATCGCCGACTGCATCGAAACCTCGGTCAACGGCCAGTCGATGGACGGCGTACTGGTCTGCGGCGGCTGCGACAAAAACATGCCGGGCGGCATGATCGCGATGTTGCGCATGAACGTGCCGGGCATCTACGTTTACGCCGGCACCATCAAACCCGGCAAATGGAAAGGCCAGGACCTGACCATCGTCAGCGCCTTCGAAGCGGTCGGCTCCTACGCCGCCGGCAAGATGAGCAAGGCCGATTTCATCGGCATCGAAAAAAATGCCTGCCCGTCGGTCGGCGCCTGCGGCGGCATGTACACCGCCAACACGATGTCCTCGTCGTTTGAAGCACTGGGCATGAGCATCCTCGGCTCCTCGCAAATGGCCTCACCCGATCCGGAGAAGGCGGATTCCGCTGCGTATTCCGCAAAAGTGCTGGTCAATGCGATCAAGCAGAACATCCGCCCGCGTGACATCGTTACCCGCAAGTCGATTGAAAACGCGGTGGCATTGATCATGGCCACCGGCGGATCGACCAATGCGGTGCTGCATTTCCTCGCGATCGCGCACGCGGCACAGGTCAAATGGACCATCGATGATTTCGAGCGCATGCGCCGCAAGGTGCCGGTGCTGTGTGACCTCAAACCGTCGGGCCGTTATGTTGCGGTGGACTTCCATCGTGCCGGCGGCGTGCCGCAGGTGCTGAAGATGCTGCTCAAGAACGGACTGCTGCACGGCGACTGCATGACCATCACCGGCCGCACGATGGCGCAGGAACTGAAAAACATTCCCGATGCGCCGCGCGCGAACCAGGACGTGATCCGCCAGTGGTCCAACCCGATGTACAAACAGGGACACCTCGCCATTCTGAAAGGCAATCTCTCGCCTGAAGGCTGCGTCGCCAAAATCACCGGCCTCAAATCACCGAAGATCACCGGACCGGCACGCGTGTTCGATTCCGAAAACGCCTGCATGAAAGCGATCATGGCGAAGAAGATCAAGGCCGGTGACGTCGTTGTCATCCGCTACGAAGGTCCGAAAGGCGGCCCCGGCATGCAGGAAATGCTCGCGCCGACCGGTGCGCTGACCGGTCAGGGCCTGGGCGAATCCGTGGGTCTGATCACTGACGGCCGTTTCTCCGGCGGCACCTGGGGCATGGTTGTTGGCCACGTTGCGCCCGAGGCCTTTGAAGGCGGACCGATCGCGCTGGTGAAGGAAGGCGACTCGATCACCATTGATGCCGACAAGCTGCTGATCCAGCTCAATGTGCCGGCCAAGGAACTCGCGGCGCGCAGGAAAAAGTGGAAACAGCCCAAGCCGCGTTACACCCGCGGCGCACTGGCGAAATTTGCGCGGCTGGTCTCGACGGCCAGCAAGGGTGCGGTTACCGACTGACCGTCATGAACACGACCGCCACAGCAGGTGGATCGGCCGGCACGATGCGCATCCTGCTGGCCGAGGACAATGCCGACATCGCGCGCATTGTCTCGTTTTATCTGAGAAACATGCGCAACTCGGAAGTAGTGGTGTGCAGGGACGGCGGCGAAGCCATCGCAGCGATGACCCAGTCGCCTGTGCATCTGGCCGTGCTCGACGGCAGCATGCCGGTGGCGGACGGGCTCACCGTGCTGCACTGGATGCGTTCGCAACCGGAACACGTCAACGTGCCGGTGATTTTTCTGACGGCCAACCATGCACAGACCTTTGCCGATGAATGCATGGCTTCCGGCGCCCAGCTGGTGATGACCAAACCCTTCAATCCGGGGCTGCTGGTGCGTCAGATCCGCAGTCTGCTGGCGCCTGATACTCCCGC
>CBHTVL010000297.1:0-3785 GCA_966096475.1 uncultured Burkholderiales bacterium | reverse complement strand
CCCAACAAGCCGGTGCGCATGATCGCGCCCTATCCGCCGGGCGGTACCAGTGACGTGATGGCACGGCTGGTCGCGCAGAAACTGTCGGATACGCTGGGCCGGCAGGTCATCGTCGATAACCGGCCCGGTGCGGCGGGCAATCTCGGTCATGAAATCGCCGCCCGCGCGGCACCAGACGGTTACACGCTGCTGGTCACCAGTGGTGGGGCGATGGTGACCAACGTCTTTCTCTACAAACGTCTCGGCTTTGATCCCTTCAAGGATTTTGCGCCGGTGTCGATTGTCGCCACCGCGGCGCCGATGATGGTGATCAATCCTTCAGTGCCGGCACGTACGGTGCAGGAATTCGTTGCGCTGGCGAAAGCCAAACCCGGCGAATTCAATTTCGGTTCGGGCGGTGTTGGCACCACTTCGCATATCGTCGGTGAAGTGTTCAAGGCGGCGACCGGCGTCAATATCGTGCATGTGCCGTACAAGGGCGGCGGTCTTGCCGTGCTGGATGTGGTGGCCGGACAGATTCCCTTGTCCTTCGCTGATATGGTGCCCTCAGTGCCGCAGGTCAAGGCAGGACGTTTGCGCGCGCTGGCCGTGACGACGCCGCAACGTGCGCCGGTCTTGCCCGATGTGCCGACAATGGCTGAGGCCGGTGTTGATGCGCCTTTCCCCGGTCAGTGGTGGGCGGTGGTCGCGCCGCAGCAGACGCCGCGCGCGGTGATCCAGTTTCTGAATCAGCGCATCGGTGAATTCATGCGCACGCCGGAGATGCAGGAACGTCTCGGCGGCATGGGTGCGTTCCCGGCGCACACCACGCCGGAGCAGGTGACGGAAACGATGAGGCTGGGCACGCAGCAGATGGCTGCGGTGGTCAAGGCGGCGGGTATCAAACCCGAATAACGGACACCCGGCGCGCAAAGCGCCGGTTATTTGCCGTTTCCGGCCTGCGGAAAACCGGCCTGCGGTCCGATGGCGTCGGCTTCGAACAGTTCCTTCAGTTGTTCGGCAGCATCGCGGCTGGTCTGGATCAGCTGCGCTTCGTCGTGCTGCACCGCGTATTGGGCGTTCAACTGTTCTTCATCATGGTGTTTGAACAGCGTGATCGCGCGTTCGGCGGCAGCGACTCCCAGACCCAGTTGCAGCAGCGCACGATGCGCGGCCTCCAGGCTCGACGGGAAGGTTTCGCGGAAAATGGTGGCGACGCCGAGTTTACGCAACTGGAAATAATGCTGGCGATTGCGGGCGCGGGCGATGATCGGCAGTCGCGGAAAATGCCGGCGCACCACATGTGCGGTGCGCACCGATGCCTCGACATCGTCGATGGCGAGCACGAACAACCGCGCTTCGCCGGCCTTGGCGGCTTCCAGCAGTTCCAGTCTGGAGGCGTCGCCGAAATACACCTTGTTGCCGAAACGTCTGACGAAATCCACCTGCTGGTAATTGGCTTCAAGGGCCGTGAAACGGAGGCCGCACATGCGCAGCACCCGTGACACGATCTGGCCGTAACGGCCGAAGCCGGCGATGATGACCGGTGTGGCCGGTCCGTCGATGACGTCGTACTCCGGTGCGGCGTTGCGTTCCAGCCAGCGTTGCAGCAGGCGGTCATGCAGCGCAAACATGCCGGGTGCGAGCAGCATCGATACCGTGACGATCAGGATCAACAGTTGCGCGACCGGTTCATCGAGCACGCCCAGCGTTGTTGCGGCGGCAAACAGCACAAACGCAAACTCGCCGCCTTCCGACAGCATCACCGCACTGCGCTGTGCGGATTCATTGTCCGCCCCGCGCAGCCGTGAAACGGCATACATCACGGCGGCCTTGATCACGATCAGTGCGGCAGCGAGGCCCAGTACGGTCAGCGGCTGTGCCCGCAGCAGGCCCAGATTGGCACTCATGCCGACGGCCATGAAAAACAGTCCGAGCAGCAGACCCTTGAAGGGTTCGATATCGGCTTTGAGTTCATGGGTGAACTCGGATTCGGCGAGCACCACGCCGGCGAGGAAGGCGCCCAGCGCCATCGACAGGCCGATCCGGTCCATGATCGCCGCAGAGCCGATGACCACCAGCAGCGATGCCGCGGTGAACACTTCACGGCTGCCGTGGGTGGCGATGAACTTGAGCAGCGGATGGACTGCGACACGGCCGCCGACGATCACGATGGCAATGGCCGCCACACCTTTTGCGGCAGAGATCCAGTTGGCGTTGGCGTGGCCTTCGCCGCCGAGCAGCGGCAGCAGCGCAAGGATCGGAATCACCGCAAGGTCCTGGAACAGCAGAACCGCGAAGGATTCGCGGCCGTGTGGCTGGCCGAGCTGGCCTTTTTCGGCAAGTGCCGACAGTACCAGCGCGGTGGACGACATCGCGCCGGCGAAACCGGCGGTCAATGCCGCTTGCCACGACAGGCCGAGCGCAAGCCCGGCGCCTGCCAGCAGCAGTCCGGTGATGCCGACCTGTGCGCCGCCGGTACCGAACACCGGCCGGCGCAGTGCCCACAACCGTGCCGGTTCCAGTTCGAGCCCGATCAGGAACAGCAGCAGCACGACGCCGAACTCGGCAAAGTGCAGCGTTGATTCGACTTCGCTGACGATGCTGAAGCCCCAGGGGCCGACCAGTACGCCGGCGGCGAGGTAGCCGAGGACGGCGCCGAGGCCGAAACGCTGGAACAACGGCACCAGCAAGACGGCCGTGAGCAGGAAGATGGCGGCTTGTACGAGAGGGGACATGGCGGTCAGCCTCGGAAGAATGGCGAAAGGCGGCCGCAAAGCGGCGCAGCAGGAGTTTATCCCGCTGCGCGTGAACTCAGTAGCTGCCGGCGGGGCGGCGTTGTTCGGCGATGAAGGTGCGGATTTCCGGGACCAGAGCCGGACTGCCCTGGATGCCGGTTTTGCCGGTGTGCGACACGCCGTCGAGCAGCACCAGTTTCATCGCGGGGCGGATTTTTTTCAGTTCCTGCATGTCCTTCAGCGTATGGTCCAGCGTGCCGACGATGCCCATGGTCGGCACTTTCACCGCAGCCATCTGTTCCGCGGTGACCGCCTGATCCTTGTAACCGCGCAGCGAGGCCGCTGTGGCGAGCTGGTCGAAGGTCTTGTCGGCGCGGCAGGCGGCCATGCGCTGCTGGATTTCTTCTTCGGTGGGTTTCATGCCGGCGGGAGCCTGGCGCATCAGGCGGCTGCGGCTGATGCAGTCGCGGGCGATTTCGGCGGCTTCGGTTTCAATACGCGGGTTGTTGGCTTCTTCCGGCGAACGGCCGGCGCCGGCGACCTGCACGCCGGTCAGGAAACGTTCGGGGTGCAGCGTCAGCAGTTGCGCGACGGTGCTGCTGCCCAGTGAAAAACCGATGATGTGCGCCTTGTCGATTTTCAGCGCGTCAAGGATACGCACCACGTCCAGCGCCTGCTGGCGGCCGTAAGCCGAAGGTTCGCGCGGCGAATCGCTTTTGCCGTGGCCGCGTGCGTCGAAGGCGATCACGCGGAAATCCTTCGACAGGTTTTCAACAACACCGGGCGTGATCCAGCTCTCCAGCCGCGAGGTGCCGCCGTGCAACAGCACGATGGCTTCGCCCTTGCCGGTGTCGATGTAGCGGATTTTTACGCCGCCGGCATCGAGATATTTGTCTTCATAGGTGGCGGCGCCGACGCTGGGTGCCACGACAGTGCACAGCAGCAGTGCGGTGATGCGGATGAACGGGTTCATGGTTCTCCTCCCTGTATACAGATGAATGGTTGTTTTATCAGCTTTCGATGGCGAATTTTTTCAGCAGTACCGGATCGGGATCGACGCCGATCACC
>CBHTVL010000296.1:0-3787 GCA_966096475.1 uncultured Burkholderiales bacterium | reverse complement strand
GATCGGCGCCGCATTTATCGCCAAAAGCGCGCCGGATGGTTACAACCTCCTTGTTGCCTCCAGCAGTTACGCAATCAATCCCAGCCTCTATGCCGACATGCCTTTTGATCCGGCGCGGGATCTGCTGCCCGTCACACTGATTGCGGAGGCGCCGTTTCTGCTGGTCGTCCACCCGTCGATGCCCGTTCACTCGGTCAAGGAACTCGTGGCGCTTGCCAAACAAAAACCCGGAACGCTGAATTTCGCCTCCGGCGGTAACGGCAGTTCAGGCCATCTGGCCGGCGAACTGTTCAAATTTCTCGCAGGCGTAAACATTGTCCACATCCCGTACAAGGGCGCCGGTCCGGCGCTGGTCGATGTCATGGCCGGACAGGTTCACTTCACTTTCGGCAGCGTCCTTTCGTCGATGGGGCATGTAAAAAACGGGAGACTTCGCGGGCTCGGTGTCACCGGCGCCAAACGTTCATCGGGCGCGCCGGAGCTGCCGACCATTGCCGAAGCCGGGGTCAAGGGTTATCAAACAACCAGCTGGTATGGTTTGCTGGCGCCGGCCAATACCCCGGTCCAGATCGTCAATCTGCTCAGCAGCAGCATGAACAAGGCCGTGCAGGCTCCCGAGGTGAAAAACAAGATCCTCAATGACGGCGCCGAACCTGACGGCGGGACACCGAAGCAGTTCCAGGAGCTGATGACGGCGGAAATGCGCCGGGCCGCGGAAATCGTCAAACGTGCCGGCATCAAGCCATAAGCAACCCTGATCCGCGCCAATTAACTGGCCTGAGACAGGGATTCACCGGGAATGGGGGCGGCGAAAAACCGCTTTTGCAGCAGTGCCAAAGTGGCCAGTTTTCCACAGCCTGGGTCATAATCCGTCCTGCATTCAGGGGGCGCGCCGGGCGCCCGCAAAACGGCCCGGCATCAGTGGACATCCCAAGCCTTGCAACCAAAACCCGTCAATGCACTGAGCATCGCGCAGGAAGAACTGCGCGGCATCTCGCGCACCGTTGCCGAAATCGAATGGCTGCTGCTGATCCTGGTGCTGCTGTACCAGGTCTTCGAAGGCCCTGCACCCGACGACCGGGTGGCGATTTCGATGGGACTGTTTTTTTATGCAGCCTTCGTGCTGAGCTTCCGTTACGCCAATTTCTACAAGGTTGAATCGCGCTGGAAGATCGCCATCGAAACCTTCGCGATGCTGCTGTTCATCACCTGGGTGCTGTGGTTCACCGGCAAACTTGCCAGCCCCCTCGTAAACACCTATCTGCTGGTCATCATCACCAGCGCGCTGACACTGGGCAAGCTGACCACGATGCTGGAAATGGCGCTGATCGCCGCCTGCTTCGTGCTGCTCGGCGAAAACTCCAGCATCGGCGAAGTATTTACGCTGGCCTATGTCGGCGGACTGACGGCACAACTGGCGCCCATGCTGCTGGTCGCCTATATCACCACGATGTTTTCCGCCGACATCCGTTACGGGCTTAATCAGGCCCGACTGCTCTCCGAGACCGATGACCTGACCGGCCTCTACAACATGCGCGGCTTCAGCATCGTTGTCGATCGTCTGTTCGGCCAGGCAGTTCGCTACAACCGCCCGGCCAGCATGCTGATGATCGACTCGGACGACCTGAAATCGGTCAACGACCGGAACGGTCACGAAGCCGGCAACCGCCTGCTCAAGCTGGTGGCCAAGTGCATCGAATCCGAACTGCGGCACACCGACGTGCTCGCGCGTTACGGCGGCGACGAGTTCATCGTGCTGCTGCCGGAGACCACCGCGGAACGCGCCATTGAAGTCGCGCAACGCATACTGCAGACCGTGTCGGCTTCACCCCTGCAATACGAAGGACAGCGGATCGAGACCAGCGTCAGCATCGGTCTCGCCTGTTACCCCGAAGACGGTCGTAGCATCGACGCCATCCAAGCCCGCGCCGACCGCGCCATGTATATGGCCAAGGAACAGGGCCGCAACAAGGTCATCCGTTTTACCGCCTGAGCCGTAAGTGGCCATAAAATAATCAATAAAATCAAATATTTATTGATTATCCCGGCCATCTAGGCCGAGGCCGCCTGCACGGCAGTTGCCACGATCTCGATACGGTAATCCGGATCAGACAATGCAGCCTGCACCGTCGCCCGCGGCGGCGCCGTGCCCGGCACCACCCAGGCATCCCAGACCTCATTCATCGCGCCGATATCCTTGATGTCGACCAGAAAAATCTGCACGCGAAGCAGATGCGCCTTGCTGCTTCCCGCTTCCGCCAGCCGGTGGTCAATCTGCGCCAGCACATCGGCTGTCTGGCTGCGGATATCCCTGGCTTCGCATTCCGGCACCATG
The DNA here is from genome assembly GCA_966096475.1 of uncultured Burkholderiales bacterium. Classification (GTDB taxonomy): domain Bacteria; phylum Pseudomonadota; class Gammaproteobacteria; order Burkholderiales; family SG8-41. The sequence goes on along the minus strand of CBHTVL010000296.1, from coordinate 1,452 downwards.
CCGGCCAGATACACAACGCCGTTGAAAATGGCTGCTTCGCTGTAACGCGCGGCAACATGCAGTCTTTGCAGGCCCATCGTGATTCTCCGGAAAAAAATTGAATGATTGCACAGCAGGCGCAGTCGCGCCGTCTGTGCTGTAATCCGCCCCATGCTTTCCTACCGTCACCAGTTCCACGCCGGCAATGTCTCCGACGTTTTCAAACACGCCCTGCTGTCGCGCCTGCTGATCGCCCTCGCGCGCAAAGACAAGCCTTACTTCATGCTCGATACCCATGCCGGTCTCGGGCTTTACGACCTCGAACACCCCTGGTCGCAGAAAACGGGAGAATGGCAATCGGGCATCGGCCGCATCTGGGAACGCACAGACGCACCCGAAGCGCTCAAACCCTATCTCGATGCCGTCCGCGCCGAAAATACCGACGGCCGGCTGCGCCATTATCCCGGCTCACCGCGCATTGCACGCAAACTGATGCGCCCCATTGATCGGCTCGCGCTGTGCGAACTGAACAAGGACGACTGCGCCACGCTGAAGGCGGTTTTCGCCCATGCCCGCCACACTGCCATCCACAACCAGGACGGCTTCAACGCGATCCGTGCCTTCCTGCCGCCGCAGGAACGCCGCGGACTGACTTTCATCGACGCTTCCTTCGATCAGGCCGACGAATTCGCCCGCATCGTGCGCAGCAGCAAGGAAGCCCATGCACGGTTTGCCACGGGCACGATTGCCGTCTGGTACCCGCTGATGGCACCGTCTGCGATGCAGGCTTTCGCCCGCAGCCTGCAGGGTGCCGGACTGCCCAAAACGCTGCAGCTTGAGCTGACGGTGCACCCGGATGACTGGACCGAACACATCCGCGGCAGCGGCATGGTGATCGTCAACCCGCCCTTCGGCCTGGACAAGGAAGCGCGCCCCCTGCTCGACTGGCTGTGGCAGGCACTGTCGCCGCAAAAAGAAGGCGGCACACGCTGCGACTGGCTGGTGCCGGAATAAAAAAAGCCGCAGAAATTCTGCGGCGTAGCGAGCGCGGCGAGCGCTAGGAGCACGCAGCCCCCAAGGGGACTTGCTTCGCGGCGCGCAGGAACCGAGACATATCGAATGGATAGGCGAGGTTCCGAGCAGCGCGCGACGACGCAATCGCCGCGCGCAGTAGGTTCTCAGCCTTTGGTGCGACTGCGGTATTCGCCGGTACGCGTATCGATCTCGATCTTGTCGCCGGTGGCGCAAAACAGCGGAACGGGGATTTCAAAGCCCGTGCTCAGCTTCGCCGGCTTCAGCACCTTGCCCGACGTATCGCCGCGAACCGCGGGTTCAGTGTAAATGATCTCGCGGACGAGGGTCTGCGGGATCTCCACCGAGATCGGACGGCCTTCATACAGCGTGACTTCGCAGGCCATGCCGTCTTCGAGGTAGTTCAGTGCATCACCCATGTTCTCCTTGTCCACCTCGAAC
>CBHTVL010000295.1:0-3820 GCA_966096475.1 uncultured Burkholderiales bacterium | reverse complement strand
GTTTTTGCATTTACCGGTGTCGCTTCCTTGGCGAAACTCTCGGCCAGCGGCAGATAGGTCGACAGCGCCATCACGCCGGCGAGTTTCTCCGGGTAACGCAGACCGGTGTGCAAGGCGATCGCACCGCCCTGTGAAAAACCGGCGAGGACGATTTTGGAGGCGGCAATGCCGCGGCTGTTCTCACGCGCAATCAGCTGACCGATCTGTGCCTGCGATTCGCGCACGCCTTTTTCATCGGCCTTGCGCGTGTTGCCTTCGAGGTCACCGAAGGAAATGTCGTACCAGGCGCGCATCACGTAACCGTTGTTGATGGTCACCGGACGTGTCGGTGCGTGCGGGAAAATGAAACGGATGCCGGGCGCGCCGCTGAGATCGATCTCGTTGACGATGGGCACGAAGTCGTTGCCGTCGGCGCCGAGGCCGTGCATCCAGATCACCGCGGCGGTCGGGTTCGGCGTGGTTTCGAGTTCGATGGTTTCTAGAAGTGTAGTCATGGGTGATTGCTTAAGGTCAAAAGCGTTTTAGCCACAGAGGGCACAGAGGACACAGAGTTTTCTTTGGGTTTTGGGCGTGTGTTTTGTTGGAAGATCATTTTGCCGTATTCGGCTGATAACCCCCGGGGTTCTCTGTGCTCTCTGTGACCTCTGTGGCTAAAGATTTTATTTGGGGCGGATCGCCGATTTCGGCCGGAAGGCCTTGCACACGGCATCATGGGTTTCGATATAGGGGCCGCCGATCAGATCAATGCAGTAGGGCACCGCCGCAAAAATGCCGTGCACCAGCGGCTTGCCCGATTCATCCTTGAGGCCTTCCAGCGTTTCCTTGATCGCTTTCGGCTGACCCGGCAGGTTGATGATCAGTGACTTCTTCCGGATCACCGCGACCTGCCGCGACAGGATGGCCGTGGGCACGAACTTCAGGCTCACCTGGCGCATCTGTTCGCCGAAACCCGGCATTTCCTTGTCGCCGACGGCCAGCGTGGCTTCAGGGGTGACATCGCGCAATGCCGGGCCGGTGCCGCCGGTGGTCAGCACCAGATGGCAGCCTTCCTGATCGACCAGTTCCTTGAGTGTGGCCTCGATCACCGGACGCTCGTCGGGAATCAGCCGGGTGACGGTGCGCCACTGCGGGGCGCTGATCGCCTGTTTGAACCAGTCTTCCAGCGCGGGAATGCCTTCGTCCTTGTAGACGCCCTGCGAGGCGCGGTCGCTGATCGAGACCAGACCGATGATGAGTTGTTCTGCGGGATTCGACATGACGCGGATTATATCGGGGCGGGCCTTCAGGGCCTCACTCGGCCGGGGTTTCTGTTTCGGACGGGCGGTTCCGCGCCTCGACCAGGCCGCGGATCATCTGGAACAGCGCGCGGAAGTGTTTGGGCGGCTTGGCGCGGGCGCGTTCTTCCGCAGTGTTGCGGATCAGCGTGCGCAGCTGCTGGCTGTCGGCCTCGGGGTAGGCAGCGATGAATTCCGATACCGACTGCGGTTCGGCGAGCAGGCGTTCGCGCCAGCGTTCGATGTGGTGCAGCTGCGCAGTCTGTTCGGCCGATACCGACAGAAAACCGTCGAGCTTGCTGCGGATCGTCGCCGGATCGTCGATCTGGCGCATCAGCTTGCCGATGTACTGCACCTGCCGGCGACGCGCCTCGTTGTGTTTCATGGCGCGGGCTTCGCGCACCGCATCGCGCAGGCTTTCCGGCAGATCGATGGTGGCCAGCTGCTGCTCATTGAGCTCGGCCAGCTCGGCGCCGATGGCCTGCAGCGCGTCCATGTCGCGTTTGCGCTGGCTCTTGCTGGGCAGGTCGTCGTATTCGGGGGTGTCGTCCATGGGGAATGCTGGAGAAATGGCGGGAAATGGCTGAAATTGAAGCTGTTATGATAACGCCCTTTCCTGCAGGGCCGACCCCTGCATTCCGCAAAAATCATGGCATCCAATCCGTTTTCCTATACCGACGACACGCTCAAACAGCTGGTGACCGACGCGCTGTCCCATGCCAAAAGCCGCGGCGCAACTGCCGCTGACGCCGAAGTCAGCGAAGGCTTCGGCCAGACGGTCACCGTGCGCCAGCGCGAAGTCGAAACCATCGAATACAACCGCGACAAGGGTATCGGCGTCACGGTCTACATCGGCAAGCAGCGCGGCCACGCCTCCAGCTCGGATCTGTCGCCGCAGGCACTGCGCGACACCGTCGATGCGGCGCTGGCGATTGCGCGTTACACCGCCACCGACGACTGCGCCGGTCTTGCCGATCCGGAGCGTCTCGCGCGCGAATTTCCCGATCTCGATCTGATCCATCCCTGGGACATGCCCGTCGAGCGTGCCATCGAAATGGCGCAGGCCTGCGAGGCCGCAGGGTTCAATGTTGACAAGCGCGTGACCAATTCCGAAGGCGCCACGGTCTCGACGCAGCAGTCGCATTTCATTTACGGCAACACCAACGGTTTTCTTGCCGGTTATCCGAGCTCGCGCCACAGCAGCTGGTGTGCGCTGATCGCCGGCAAGGGCGACGGCATGGAGGGCGACGACTGGTATGAAACCGTGCGCGATCCTGCCGATCTGCCGGCGCCCGACCTTATCGGCCGCAAGGCCGGCGAGCGCGCCATCGCACGCTTGAAGGCGCGCAAGGTGCCGACCGAGCAGGTGCCGGTGCTGTTTGAATCCGGCGTGTCCTCCAGCCTGATGGGGCATTTTGTTTCCGCGGTATCCGGCGGCAGCCTCTATCGCAAGTCCTCCTTCCTGCTCGACTGCCTCGGCAAGCCGGTGTTTTCACCGATCGTGCAGATGACCGACCTGCCGCTGATTCCGAAAGGGCTCGCCAGCGGCGCATTCGATGAAGAGGGCGTGGCAACGCAGGCGCGCGACATCGTCAAGGACGGTGTGGTGCAGGGTTATTTCCTCGCCAGCTATTCGGCGCGCAAGCTCGGCATGCAGACCACCGGCAATGCCGGCGGCAACCACAACCTGATGATGAAAGACACCGGCGAAGACTTCGCCGAGCTGTTGAAAAAAATGGGTCGCGGTCTGCTCGTTACCGAACTGATGGGGCAGGGCGTGAATCCGGTCACCGGCGATTATTCGCGCGGCGCCGCCGGCTTCTGGGTGGAGAACGGCGCTATCGCCTATCCGGTGCAGGAAATCACAATCGCCGGTAATCTGAAGAATATTTTCAAAAACATCGTTGCCATCGGCAATGATGTGTCGCGGCGCAGCTCGCGGCAGTGCGGTTCGGTGCTGGTCGAGGGTATGACCCTCGCCGGTACCTGAAACAGTTTTTAAAAACAAAACGTTACGGGTATGTCCGAGGAGGGGTTATGCAACGACGTTCATTCCTGAAAAAGGCCGGTCTCGGCCTCGCTGCGGGCACGGTGGCCGCGCCGGCGATTGTTCACGCGCAGCCGGTGATCCAGTGGCGGCTCGCGTCCAGTTTCCCGAAAACCCTCGACACGCTGTACGGCGCTGCCGAAATCCTGTCGAAGCGTGTATCGGAAGGCACCGACGGCAAATTCCAGATCCGCGTATTCGCTGCCGGTGAAATCGTCCCCGGCCTGCAGGTGCTTGATGCCGTGCAGAACGGCACCGTGCAGTGCGGCCACACCGCGCCTTATTACTACATCGGCAAAGACCCGGCCTTCGCCTTTGCCACGGCATTGCCCTTCGGGCTCAACGCGCGCCAGCAGAACGCCTGGATGTATTACGGCGGCGGCCTGCAGGCGGTGGCCGATCTGTTCAAGGATTACGGCTGCATTCAGTTCCCCACCGGCAACACCGGCGTGCAGATGGGCGGCTGGTACCGCAAGGAAATCAAAACGCTGGCCGATCT
>CBHTVL010000294.1:0-3827 GCA_966096475.1 uncultured Burkholderiales bacterium | reverse complement strand
TGCCGGCAAACAGCACTGTGTGATCGCCGACAATGTCGCCGCCGCGGATGGTCGCGAATCCGATGCTGCCGGGCTTGCGCTCGCCGGTGTGGCCTTCGCGCGCATAAACGGCACAATCGGTCAGTTTTTTGCCCATCGCGCCGGCCACCACTTCACCCATTTTCAGGGCAGTTCCCGAAGGCGCATCGACTTTGTGCTTGTGGTGGGCCTCGATGATCTCGATATCGTGATCGGAACCCATGGCCTGGGCCGCCAGTTCGAGCAGCTTCAGCGTGACATTGACGCCGACACTCATATTCGGCGCAAACACGATGCCGGTCTCGCGTGCCGCATCGGCAATCGCCTTTTTACCGGCCTCATCAAAGCCGGTGGTGCCGATCACCAGACGCACCTTGAGCCGGCGGCAGATCGCAAGATGCTGCAGCGTGCCTTCGGGACGGGTGAAATCGATCAATACATCGCAACCGGCAAGCGCCTGTTCGGGCTTGTCGCTGATCAGCACGCCACGCGGGGCACCCACCATTTCACCGGCATCACGCCCGACCTGCGGGCTGCCCGCCACTTCCAATGCTGCAGCAAGCGCCGCATGACTGTCCTGCGCAACAGCCTCCAGCAGCATGCGTCCCATGCGTCCGCCGCTGCCGGCGATTGCAATCCGTGTGGCTTTATTGCTCATGGTCATTTTTGCTCCACAGCGGCCGGCACAGGCACAGGCTTGGCCGCGGCGGGCGCCGCCGCAGGCTGTGCCGGCGCAGCAGTCGCGACATCACCCTCGATGCGTAACAACTCATCACCGCGGAAAATCACCGTCACCGCACGCTGCTCGGTCAGTTCGCCGGCCTTGTGCATCATGTAGAAATAATCCCAGCGATCATTGCGGAAGGGATCCACGATCAACGGCGTGCCCAGCGCAAAACGGACCTGGCTGCGGGACATCCCGGGCTTGAGTTTGGCCAGCATGTCCTGCGTGACGAAATTGCCCTGCTGGACGTCAATCTTGTAGGGTTTGAGCGGCAGCATCGGCATATTGCAGCCGGCCAGCAGCAAGGCCATGGTCGTAAGCAGTATTTTCATTGGATATCGGGTTACAGTCGTGCCGTCGGGCACGGTTTCATTTGTCAACAAACTTTGCTGATATCATAGCCGAGAACCAGCTCGCATGAGCGCCCCATCCCCCACAGGACGAGCGATGAGTTCCCCGGAACACCTGAAAACCATCGGCCTCAAGGCCACCCTGCCGCGACTGCGCATCCTCGAGCTGTTCGAGAAGAGCAATGTGCGCCACATGGCCGCCGAGGACGTCTACAAGAAGCTGGTCGAAGAAGGCACCGATTCCGGCCTCGCCACGGTTTATCGCGTGCTCACGCAGTTCGAGCAGGCCGGTCTGCTGGTGCGCCACCACTTCGAATCCGGCAAGGCGGTTTATGAGCTCAACCGCGGCAGCCACCATGACCACCTGGTCTGCGTGCAGTGCGGCCACGTCGAAGAGTTTTATGACGCCGAAATTGAAAAGCGTCAGGAGAAAGTGGCCAACGACCGCGGGTTCCGCATCAGCGACCACTCGCTGCACATCTACGCGGACTGCATCCGCGACAACTGCCCGCGCAAACCCAAGAACTGACGTTGACGCCCGACCCGTCTCCGATCAGCAGCCCAGTTGGTCTGCAAGGTCGATAAAACTCGAGGCATTGAACGTAAACTCTGCCTCCGGCGCGAGATCGGGATTGTTGTTGCGGCCGTATTCATGCGGCCGCTGGATAAACGCCGTTTTCAGCCCGCACTTTGCCGCCGCACGCAAATCATGCTTGTGCGAGGCCACCATCATCAACTCACCGGGCTGAACGTCCAGCCGGTCGGCAGCGCCCAGATACATCTCGGGATCCGGCTTGAAATGACCGAAGGTATCCGAGGACAACACACAATCCCAGGGCAATCCGCCGTTTTTGGCCATATTGACCAGCAGACCGGTATTGCCGTTGGACAGCGTTGAAATGACGAACTGTGACTTCAAGCGCTTCAGGCCGCGCACCGAGTCGGGCCAGGGCTTCAGCCGGTGCCAGACACGGTTGAGATGGTATTTTTCGGCTTCAGTCAGCGTGGTCACGCGGAACTGCTGCAATACATCTTCAAGGATCGCACGGTGCATGACGTCGATCTTGGCAAAAGTGGCCTCACCGCTGCGCACACGGTCCATCGCCGGACGGTAACCGCCGCGCCAGGCGCGCGCGAACTTGACCGCGTTGATGCGCAGCCCCTTGTCTTTGGCCAGCTCGCGCACCTCACGCGCCACCGAACCGTGCCAGTCCACCACAGTACCGAATACATCAAACACCAGTGCCTTGATCTCAGCCATTACTTAACCCCCTTCTTGCCGCGCACGCCGGCGCCGCGTCCGGACTGCTGCAGCATCTCCGTCGCATGCCGGCGGGTTGTCTCGGTGATTTTCACGCCGCCCAGCATGCGGGCGATCTCTTCCACCCGGCCATCGGCATCCAGCGGGTTGACGGTCGAAGCCGGCTTGCCGCCTGATCCGTCCTTGCGTACCTGCCACTGACGGTCGGCGCAGGCCGCGACCTGGGGCAGATGCGTGATGCACATGACCTGATGGCCCTCACCCAGTTCGCGCAGCATGCGGCCGACGATTTCAGCGACGCGACCGCCGATACCGACGTCGACTTCATCGAATATCAGCGTCGGCACCTTGGCGACGCGCGACAGCACGGTCTGGATGGCCAGCGACAGCCGTGACAGTTCGCCGCCGGAAGCCGTCTTCGCAATGGGTTGCGGCGTCATGCTCTGATGCGGCGAAACACGGAATTCAATCTGCTCCAGACCATGAGCCGCCGGGGTTTCCAGCGGTTCCAGCGAGACTTCAAACACACCGCCCTGCATCGCCAGATCCTGCATGCCGGCCGTTACTGCCTCGGACAGTTTTTTCGCCGCCCTTTTGCGGCCCGCAGTCAGTTTTTTTGCCGTTTCCCGATAAGCGGCTTCGGCTTCGCTTTCCCGACGGCGCAGCGTTTCGGGATCGCCGCCGGCGCCGAGCTCTGCGAGACGTTCCCGGGTGTGTTCCGCCAGTTCCGGCAGTACATCGGGATCCACGCGGTATTTTCGGGCGGCCGTATGCAGGGCATCCAGACGCTGCTCGACTTCGCGCAAACGCTGCGGATCAAGATCGGTGCGTTCGCTGTAATGGCGCAGCGCATTCGCACCTTCCTGCAACTGAATCTGCGCGGGCACCAATGCATCAAGGATTTCTTTGAGCCGCGCATCGTGCTGCAGCAGCGGCTGCAGCCGAGCCAGCACCGCATTCAGCTGATCCAGCGCCGCACCTTCACCTTCGGACAGCATTTCCACGCCGGCCTGCGCCGCCTCGATCAGACTGGCGGCATGCGCCAATCGCGCATGTTCGGCACCAACCGCCGCCCATTCGCCGGGCATCAGTTTCAACGCGTCGAGTTCCTGCGACTGCCATTCCAGGCGCTCGCGCTCGGCATTGATCGCCGCGGCATTGCCTTCGAAGGCCAGCCGCTCTTCGCGCCGCCGCTGCCAGGTCCGCCAGGCCTCGGTGACCAGTTCCACCTGTGCTTCCAGGCCGCCATAAGCATCGGTCAGCGCGCGCTGGGTCGCCGGACGGCTCAGCGACTGGTGCTGGTGCTGACCGTGGATGTCGACCAGGAAATTGCCGGCCTCGCGCAATTGCGCGGCCGTAGCGGCATGACCGTTGATAAAGCCGCGCGAACGGCCGGAGGATTCCACCACGCGCCGCAACAGACAAACACCTTCATCGCCGGACAGATCACTGTCGCTGAGCCAGGACGCCAGCG
>CBHTVL010000293.1:0-3830 GCA_966096475.1 uncultured Burkholderiales bacterium | reverse complement strand
AACCGGGCTGAGCCCGGTTTTTACAATTCTGCATGACGGCTTAAAACGGAATGTCGTCATCCATGTCGTCGAAACTGCCACCGCTTTTCTTCGCCGGCGCCTTCGAGGCACCGCCACCGCTCGGCGCTGCTGCGGGTTCACGCATGCCACCGCCACCACCGCCGCCTTCACCACCGCCACGGCTGCCCAGCATTCGCATCTGATCCGCCCGGATTTCGGTCGTATAACGGTCCTGGCCTTCTTTGTCCTGCCATTTACGGGTGCGCAGAGACCCCTCGATGTACACCTGCGAACCTTTACGCAGATACTCGCCGCAGATCTCGGCCAACTTGCCGAACGCACTGATGCGGTGCCACTCGGTCGCTTCTTTTTTCTCGCCGCTGGTCTTGTCCTTCCAGGTCTCCGATGTGGCGATACTGAAACTGGTCAATGCTTCACCGCTCGGCAGATACCGCGTTTCCGGATCCTTGCCGAGGTTGCCGATCAAAATCACTTTGTTGACGGATGCCATGTCGGTTTTTCCTTTTGATTTGAACGCATCAATTAGTGTCAGTAACGCGCCCGCCGTCCGGGGCGTTTACGCGTTTTTTACCGGCGGCACGCGCATGCCGATGGCGAGTATAAGCCAGATCGCCAGCAGCACGACGTCGAAGCCGATCACCGCATTCGCACCCCAGTTTTTGTAGAGCACGCCGCCCGCGGAAGCACCGAGGAAGGTGCCGAAAAACTGAATGGTGCTGTAGAGGCCGATTGCCGTGCCCTTGGCATGGGCCGGCGCAAGTCGTGTGGTCAGCGTCGGCAGCATCGCTTCCAGCGCGTTGAAGGGCGAGAAAAATGCCAGCAAAAACAATGACAAAAGCCAGACGCTCCCCTGCAGCCAGGGCAGCGCCAGATGCGCGGCCAGCAACACGGCAATCGATACGATGAACCAGCGCCGCAACAGCACCGGATTTCCGGCCTGCAACACGGCGGGCATCATCAGCACAAACGAACCGAGCATCACCGGCAGATAAACCTGCCAGTGCGAGCCGACCGGCAGGCCGGCGTCACGCAGGCCGAAAGGCACGACGATGAACAAAGCCATCAGCACCGCGTGCAAGGCGAAGATGCCCCAGTTCAGCCGCGCCAGTTGCGGATCGGTCAGCACATGCCAGAAATCCTTCAGCGCTCGGCCGGGCGCCGGCGGCACCTGCGGCGCATCCGGGATGACACGCCACATCACCAGCATCGCCCCCAAGGCAAGTACGCCGGTCAGCGCGAAAATACCCGGCACGCCGATCAGACTGTTGAGCCAGGGACTGGCCACCAGCGACAGTGCAAAGGCCACGCCGATGGTCGAGCCGATCATCGCCATCGCTTTGGCGCGCTGGTCTTCTCGGGTCAGGTCGGCAGTCATCGCGATGACTGCGGCGGAAATGGCACCCGCGCCCTGCAGCATGCGACCGAATATGACCATGTAGATATTCGGCGCCAGCGCCGCGACAAAGCTGCCGACCGCGAATATCACCAGGCCGATATAAACCACCGGTTTGCGGCCATAGCGGTCCGACCACCAGCCAAAAGGGATTTGCAGCAGCGCCTGAGTCAGGCCGTAGGCGCCGATAGCAAGACCGACCAGCGTCAGGTTGTCACCGCCGGGCAGGTGTTCCGCATAAATCGCGAACACCGGCAGGATCACGAACATGCCCAGCAGCCGCAGTCCGAAAATGCCGGACAGACCGATACTGGCCCGCAATTCGAGCGGGGTCATTTTGCTGCGCGACGACATGGACGGGCGGAGGCGGGAAAAGGAAATCTGAAGGAGAAAACCGGGGAACAGTTGGGCGTAACTGCTTATGCGCGTATATTAACAGGTTTACCTTTGGTCTCTGACATGACAGCGCGCTCGACGCCGCCGAAACTGGTCGCACTGCCGGCCAAACCGCAAACCGATCTGCCCCTGCCGCCTGCCGGCGCCGGGCAGATTCGCGTACGCGGCGCACGCACGCACAACCTGAAAAACATCAGTCTTGATCTGCCGCGCAACCGGCTGGTCGTCATCACCGGGCTGTCGGGATCAGGCAAATCCTCGCTGGCTTTCGACACGCTCTACGCAGAAGGCCAGCGCCGCTACGTCGAGTCACTGTCGGCCTATGCCCGGCAGTTCCTGCAGCTGATGGAAAAGCCCGATGTCGACATGATTGAAGGCCTGTCGCCAGCAATCGCCATCGAACAGAAGGCTTCAAGCCACAACCCGCGTTCCACCGTCGGCACCGTCACCGAGATCCATGATTATCTGCGCCTGCTCTACGCGCGCATCGGCGAGCCGCACTGTCCCGAGCATGATGTCCTCCTCGACGCGCAGTCGGTCGCGCAGATGGTTGATCACGTGCTGCAGATGCCCGAGGACACCAAGCTGATGATCCTCGCCCCGGTGGTCAATGACCGCAAGGGTGAACAGTCGGCACTGATCGATGAACTGCGCGCGCAGGGTTTCGTGCGTGTGCGTCTCGACGGCAAGGTCCATGACATCGACGCGCTTCCGGCGCTGAAAAAGAATACCAAACACACCATCGACGTCGTCGTCGACCGCGTCAAGGTCCGCGAAGAACTGCGGCAGCGTCTGGCCGAATCGTTTGAAACTGCGCTGCGCCATGGCGACGGTCGCGCAGTCGCGGTGGATATGGACAGCGGTCAGGAACATTCATTCTCGGCACGCCTTGCCTGCCCGCAATGCGGCTTTGCTTCACCCGAACTCGAACCCCGGCTGTTTTCATTCAACAATCCGGCGGGGGCCTGCCAGCGCTGCGACGGACTGGGCTCGATCACCTTTTTCGATCCCAAACGCATTGCGGCATTTCCTGAAATGTCGCTCGCCGCGGGCGCGATCAAGGGCTGGGACCGCCGCAACCAGTTCTATTTCCAGATGTTGCAGGGACTCGCCGCCCATTACGGTTTTGATATTGAGGCGCCGTTCAATGAACTGCCCGAGGAAGCGCGTCAGGCGGTGCTCTATGGTTCCGGCAAAACCGCCATCCGATTTACTTATGTCGGTGAACGCGGCAAGTCCTATGTCAAGGAACACGCCTTTGAGGGCGTAGTGCCCAACCTCGAACGCCGTCACAAGGAAACCGACTCGCCGGTGGTCAAGGAAGAGCTCGCCAAATATTTAAACACCCAGCAATGCCCCGACTGCCAGGGCACACGCCTGCGGCGCGAAGCGCGCCATGTGCTGGTCGCGCGCCAGCCGATCTACGCGCTGTCGGCGTTGCAGCTCGGTGACGCGATGCGTTTTTTCGACAACCTGAAACTGACCGGCGCCAGACAGGCCATCGCCGAAAAAATCGCCGGTGAAATCAGCAACCGCCTGCGCTTTCTGGTCGATGTCGGACTGGATTACCTGTCGCTCGACCGCTCGGCCGACACACTGTCGGGCGGCGAATCGCAGCGCATCCGCCTCGCCAGCCAGATCGGCTCCGGCCTGACCGGCGTGATGTATGTGCTCGATGAACCGTCGATCGGCCTGCACCAGCGCGACAACACGCGGCTGCTCGACATGCTCAAGCGGCTGCGCGACATCGGCAACTCGGTGATCGTCGTCGAACATGATCACGATGCCATCATGCATGCCGATCACGTGGTCGACATGGGCCTTGGCGCCGGCGAACACGGCGGCTGCGTCATTGCCGAAGGCACTCCGGCGGAAATCATCGCCCATCCCGAATCGCTGACCGGTCAGTATCTGTCCGGCGCACGGGCGATCGAGATTCCGGCCAAGCGCCGCGCCATCTCCAAAAAGAACGTGCTTCGGATCAGCGGCGCGACCGGCAACAACCTCAAGGGCGTGACGG
>CBHTVL010000292.1:0-3832 GCA_966096475.1 uncultured Burkholderiales bacterium | reverse complement strand
TATCAGCAAAAAACTCGCCGACATTCTCCCCTCTGAACGAAACCTTCAGCGGATACTGCGCAACCGCAGCCAGCCCTTTCTGGTGCAAAGCCAGCAACAGCGCTTTTTCATAAACCGATTCCAGAAAACCTGGGCCGAGTTCGTTTATAACCTCAAAGGCGCAGCCGATGACGGCCTCTGTAATCTCGGTATGCAGTTGGCTTTTATCCTGCAAATCCTGTTCATCCTGTTAATTGCATTTCTTCACTGCAACTCAACGTTCGCGTCCTTGATCACCTTCGCCCATTTGGCGATTTCGGTTTTGATCAGTTCGGCGAACTGTTCCGGCGTGCTGCCCACCGGTTCCGCACCCAATTCTGAAATGCGTTTGCTGACTTCCGGCAGCTTGAGAATGCGTGCGCTTTCCGCCGACAGCTGATCCACCACGGCCTTGGGTGTTTTCGCCGGTGCGAGCAGGCCGAACCAGGAACCGGAATCGTAACCTGGGACACCTGCCTCTGCGATGGTCGGCAGGTCGGGTACCGCCGCCGAGCGTTTGGTGGTGCTGACCGCCAGCGCGCGGATCTTGCCGGCTTTCACCTGCGGCAGGTACGGCGGCATGTTGTCGATGGTCACGGCGATCTGCCCGCCCATGACGTCGGCAAGCACGCCGGCGCTGCCCTTGTACGGGATATGTACGATGGTGGAGCCGGTCATGCTCTTGAACAACTCCATCGACAGATGCGCGGTACTGCCGTTGCCGGGCGAGCCGTAGGACAGCTTGCCCGGATTGGCTTTTACATGCGCGAGGAATTCGCGGACGTTTTTGACCGGCAGCGCGTTGTTGACGACCATGATGTTGGGCACCATCGCCGACAGACTCACCGGCGCAAAATCATTCACCGGATGCCAGCCGAGCTTGCGGTAGAGGCTGACGTTGATGCCATGCGTTCCTGCAGTACCCATCACCAGCGTGTGGCCGTCGGGATTGGCGCGGGCAGCAACCTCGGTGCCGATATTGCCGGCGGCGCCGGGACGGTTGTCGACGATCACCGGCTGACCCCAGGTCTCGCTCATTTTCTGGCCGATGGCGCGGGCGAGGATGTCGGTAGTTCCCGCCGGCGTGTAGGCGACGATGATGCGGATCGGTTTGGTCGGAAATGCAGTGGCGGCCTGCAAGGGCAGCGACAGCAGCGATGCAGCCAGCAATGCGACAGGCATCAACGGTTTCATGAAGCTCCTCCTCCGGTTTTTAGTGCGGATGTTTGCGACAGATTACCGCGAAGCGCGGCGGATCAGTGTCAATGTACGTTTCGCAGGATTGACGCGAACAATATCGCCGGTGCGGATCAGCTGATAGGGATCGGCCGACCAGCCTTCGGTACTGGTGATGCCGGCGAATACCGCGCCCTGCACCATCACCGGATTGGTGACGCCGAAGACAAAGGCCTTGGGCGCGATGCCCTTGGCATGAATGTCGTAAAACGCCCAGCCGGCTGCAATGCCGCCCTTGGCGCTGGGCGTGATCAGGACCTTGTCCTTGATGTTGTGGCCTTCCAGCGCATGACCGGGGCGTGAGATCAGGCCGCTCCAGCGGTCGAGGTCATAGCGCGGCGAAAAGCCTTCGGTGGAGACCAGCGCTTCGCCTTCGACAATGTTTCCGAATGCGCGATTCAGTCGGATCGATTTGGCTATTGGGTTTTTCATCATTGGTGACCAACCAATGCCGTTCGCCCTGAGCCCTTCGACAGAGCCTGTCCTGAGCTTGTCGAAGGACTCAGCCCGAACGGTGTCGTGTGTTTCAGAAAAATCTTCACCGCACATCCTTGCCGGTGCAGGCGATGTCGATGCATTCGGCCGTACGGCGCAGGATGGTGTTGAATTTGTGCGCGCCGATGATGTTAGCGAGTTTTGCTGAATTGGTGACGAGATTGCTCCAGCCCTCGCGCACACGCATCTGCGGCAGGTTCTGCAGAATGTAGAAACACACGCCTTCGAGCACAACGGCGCCGGACTGTTCGATGTCCTGCAGATAACCCAGTTCCTTCGCCGCGCTTTTGACGCCGTTGCTGGTGGTGATGAACAGCTGGCTGCCATTCGCCACCTTGCGGCCCTTGAGCAGCGCGGCGAGGGTTTTCATTTCAAACAGCGATTGCTGCGGGCCGGAGAACACCACCAGGTTCAGCGGATTGTTCTGTTTGTCGTATCCGGCATACACACGCTCGAGGTCACGGTTGGTAACGGTCATGACCTCTTTCGGCCTGCGCCCGCCGAAGGCCGCCTTCAGCGTCGGCGCTTCCGGCGTCACCCCAACCATATGGAACATGCCCATCGAACCATAACTCGCCAGCGCGGCACCGAGCTGTTTCAGTTCATCCGCAGTAGGCGTTCGTTTGACATCGCTGAATACCGGTACCGCGTAATAGTCCTGATGTCCGGAACCAACGATCTTGCCGATCGCACCCCAGTCGGCAAGATCGTTCAGATCGGCTTTCAGATTGACCTGGAAAGTCCCGCGGCGGTGTTCATCGAGATGGAAGCCGTACTCGGGTACGCGGCCGGTCAGTCCTGCAGCAAGCGCAGCGGGGCCGGCTTCAAAATTGGAACGTGCACCGAATACCGAGTTGGCATAAATCACCGTGCCGGTATCACCCCAGGCGACGTGCTCGCCGAGGTGTGGCTGATACAGCGTCTGGTAATTGATGCAGGTGTCGGCGGTGATGACGTCCATGCGCCGCAGGCAGGCAATGAGTTCCTGTTCCTTGCGTGCTTCGTTCTTGTCCTGCTTCAGCTGATCGACATGCGCGAAGTCGATGCAGCGCGCATTGGTGGTCGTCGGTTGCCGGCATTTGGCGCCGGACTCTGCTGCCCTTTCAAGAAAGGACTTGCCGGCGTCGCCCATGACTTCGATGTCGCCCATCATGTGCACATTCGACACCGGCACAAACCGTTTCGCGCCGAAGAACCTGCCGACTTCAAGCTGCAGTTGCAGTGCTTCCTGCACCGCGCGGCCCTGCTCGCCGCGCAGCATTTTTTTCTCCTCTGCCGTCAGACGCATCGGGAGAATATAACTATTTGTTTTTATTGAATATTTTTAACGTCTGGCGGGCCGTTTGGCGGCTTTCTTTTTTGCTGCCTTTTTCGCCGGACCGAAACCTTTTTCGTAATGCGGCCCGGTCATCGTGCCATCAACCGCCATTCCGATAATGCCCTGCGACAGATCCTTGATCGCCAGGAATATGACATCCTTGTCCTTGGTCGACGAGATCAGGTTGTGCGGGGCATTTGCCGGGATGTAAATCAAGGTGCCGGCAGGGGCGACAACGCGTTTGCCGTTGACCGACCCCACCAGCGTGCCTTGCAGTACATAGTTCAGCTGCTCGTTCTTGTGCGTGTGCATCCGCGAGCCGGTGCCGCGTGGCTTGTGGATATAGCCGACGAGTATGCGTGAACCTTCCACAACACCGCCGTGCGAAGTTGAATAGCCGGTGCCCGCGGGCACCTTCTTCAGATTCGCCATGCGGAAATGGTACTGGCCGTTTCCGGCGCGAATGGCGCCAACGGTCTTGGTTTTGGATGCCGTTTTTTTAGCGGCTTTTTTTACTGCCTTCTTTGCTGCGGCCATGCTCAACCCCCTCCGGTTGTTCGTTGCGTAATCCGGTGCGGATTACAGGTAATCGATTTTTTTCCAGTCTTTCGGCGTGACACTGACCACGCTCTTGCTGTGGCCGGGACGGCGGTCGGCGTAAACGCGGCCTTCCTTCATCACCAGTTCGATGTTTTTCTTTTCCTGGAAGACGCGGATGTTTTTCAGCGGGTCGCCCTTGACGGCGATGATGTCGGCCAGCTTGCC
>CBHTVL010000291.1:0-3916 GCA_966096475.1 uncultured Burkholderiales bacterium | reverse complement strand
CCTTTCTGTGGTTTGACAACAACGCCGAAGAAGCCGTCAATTTCTATGTTTCGGTATTCCGCGATGCCGCCATCGGCATTGTCACGCGCTTCAGCCCCGAAAGCGCAAAGGCTTCAGGCATGTCCGAAGGCTCGGTCATGACCATCGCCTTCCGTCTTGAAGGCCAGGAATTTGTCGCCATCAACGGAGGCCCGCACTTCAAGTTCACCGAAGCAGTGTCCTTCGTGGTCGGCTGCGAAACCCAGACCGACATTGACCACTACTGGACGCATCTGTCCGATGGCGGTGATCCCGCCGCACAGCAGTGCGGCTGGCTCAAAGACCGCTATGGCCTGTCATGGCAGGTGGTTCCGTCCGTGCTGCCGGAACTGATGCAAGACCCGGTGCGGGCTACGCGCGTGATGAAGGCCGTGCTGCCGATGAAAAAAATCGATCTCGCGGCGCTGACCGACGCCTGACCTTCACCGATGCCCGCACTCACAGGAGGACTACATGCTCAAAATCGTTCTGTTGGTCATTGCCCTGCTGATCGCCGGGGTGCTGATCTTCGCCGCCACCAAACCCGACGTGTTCCGCGTCGAACGCAAAGCCGTGATACAGGCGTCGCCGGAAAAGGTCTTCACGCTGATCAACGACTTCCGGCAGTGGGGTCCGTGGTCGCCCTGGGAAAAAAAAGACCCTGCGATGAAACGCAGCTTCGGCGCAGCCACCACCGGCATGGGCGCCACCTACGCCTGGGAGGGCAACAAGGACGTCGGCCAGGGCAGCATGGAGATCGTCGATTCGGCAGCGCCGTCGCGCATCCGCCTCAAGCTCGACTTTGTGCAGCCTTTCGAGGCGCATAACGTGGTGACTTTCACGCTGACGCCGCAGGGCAAGGCCACCGAACTCGGCTGGGCGATGGAAGGTCCGACCCCCTATTTCGCCAAGATCATTCACGTCTTCATCGATATGGATGCGATGGTCGGTAAGGATTTCGAGGCCGGACTGGCGAACCTCAAATCCATCGCTGAACAATAAACCCCGGAGAACCTGCCATGAAATTCCTGTGCCTGATCTGCGCCGAAAAAGTCATGGAGCAGATGCCTGCCGCCGAAGCGGAAAAACATTTCGCCGAATACGTTGAATACACGGCTGGCATCCGCCGCAGCGGCCACTTCATCAGCTGCAACCGGCTGCTGCCGCCGGACAGCGCCACCACGGTGCGCGTGCGCAACGGCAAGATCTCCACCACTGACGGTCCCTGGGTGGAAACCAAGGAACAGCTCGGCGGATATTTCCTGATCGAAGCGCGCGATCTCAACGAAGCCATTCGCATCGCCGCCGGCATTCCCGGCGCGGCCAAGGGCTGCGTCGAGGTCCGGCCCGTCGCCGATGACGCGCCGACACAGGAAATCCTGTCCGCCGGAGGCCGGTCATGAAATACCTGTGCCTGGTCTATCTCGACGAAAAACGCCTGCCCGAACTGCCCGACGAAGACTGCGTTGCCTACGACGCCGCCATCCGCGCCAGCGGCCAATGCCTCGCCTCGGAAGCGCTGGAGTCGGTGCAGACGGCGACAACCGTGCGCATCCGCGACGGCAAACTCACCGTCACCGACGGGCCTTTCGCCGAAACCAAGGAACAGCTCGCCGGCTTTTACATGATTGATGCCGGTAATCTCGACGAAGCCATCCGCATCGCCTCGGGCATACCGCCGGCACGCATCGGCAGCATCGAAGTGCGTCCGGTCCGGCCCATCCGTGAAACTGTTGCCGCCTCGCTGGCGCGCAAAACCTGAAGGAGATATCGATGCCCGCCGCCCGCAAAAAATCTGCAGCCCGCAAACCGCACAATGTCACCATCCTCCTCGCCACCCGCAAGGGGGCGTGGCTGATCCACGGCGACGCCGCGCGCAAAACCTGGAAAGCCGACGGTCCGCATTTCCTCGGCCATGTGATCAGCCATCTGGTACTCGATCCGCGCGACGGCAAGACCCTGCTCGCCGCCGCCAAGACCGGCCATCTCGGACCTACCGTATTCCGCTCGACCAACCGCGGACGCAGCTGGCAGGAAGCCAAACAACCGCCGGCCTTCGCCAAATCCGCCGACGGCAAAGGCCGCTCCGTTGACCACACCTTCTGGCTGACGCCGGGCCCGGCCTCGGAACCGGATGTCTGGTACGCCGGCACCTCGCCGCAGGGCCTGTTCCGCTCCGCCGACGGCGGCGTGACCTGGTCGCCGTACTCGACGATCAATGACGACCCGCAGTTCCGCGAATGGATGGGCACCGCGCAGGACGGCACTCCGGACGGCCCCAAGCTGCATTCGATCATCATCGATCCGCGCGACAGCCGGCACCTCTACATCGGCATGTCCGGCGGCGGCGTTCACGAATCCACGGACGGCGGCCAGAACTGGACCACGCGGATCAAGGGCCTCGATGTCGTCGAAGGCTTCGGCTTCGATCCGTCGAAACCGACCTTCCACGATCCGCACTGCCTGCGTCTGTGCCCGAGCAATCCGGATCGCATTTACCAGCAGAACCACTGCGGCATCTATCGCATCGACCGTCCCTCAGACACCTGGGTGCGCATCGGCAAGTCGATGCCGAAAAGTGTCGGCGACATCGGCTTTCCACTGGTCGTGCATCCGCGCGACGACAATACCGCATGGGTGTTCCCGATGGACGGCACACAGGTATGGCCGCGCACCAGCCCCGGCGGCAAACCCGCGGTGTACGGCACCCGCAACGGCGGCAAGAGCTGGCAGCGCCTCGACAAGGGAATGCCGAAGCAGCAGGCGTGGTGGACGGTCAAACGCCAGGCGATGTGCTGCGACACGAAGGACACGGTGGGACTTTATTTCGGCACCACCAGCGGCGAACTGTGGCTGAGTCGGGATGAAGGCAAACGCTGGACCTGCATCGCCCAGCATCTGCCGGAAATCTACGCCGTCGAAACCGGCGTATTCGCGTAAACCCGTGCAAGTACTGATCCCCAGCGCGCTGCGTTCCTATACGCAGTCGGGTCGCGCCGAAGCAACGGGCGCGACCCTCGCTGCATTGCTGGACGACCTGGAGCGCCAGTATCCCGGCATCCGCTTCCGCATGGTCGATGAGCAGAATCGCATCCGCCGTCATATCCGCATTTTCATCAACGGCACGCAGGAACACGATCTTGCCCGCGGAATCAAAGACAGCGACGAAGTCATCATCGCCCAGGCGCTTTCCGGCGGCTGAACCACTCCGAAAGAACCCGATGAAATTTCTCTGCCTCGCGTATTACGACCCCGGAAAATTCGCCACACTGTCTCCGGAGGCGCTGCAGGCCCTGGTTAGCCAATGCCCGGCGCATGACGCGACCCTGCGTGCCAGCGGCGCGCTGCGCCTTCAAGCCTCTCTCGGCGATCCCGCTGCCACCCGCACACTGAAGCCGGGGAGCGGGAAACCATCCATCACCGACGGACCCTTTGTCGAAACAAAGGAACAGGTCGGCGGCTTTTTCATCATTGACGCCGCAGACATGAACGAGGCACTGCGTATCGCCGCCAAACATCCTGCGGCACTGATTGGCGGGAATGTCGGCTGGGCCGTTGAAGTGCGGCCGGTCGAATACTTTGAGCAGTATTGAATACTGCAGCGTTAAATCCTGGAGCGCCCGGCGGTCGGGTGCGCTCATCGGCCGAGCAGCCGGTGAAGATTTTTACCGAAGTCTGTGTTGTCCTGGAATCCGTGGAACAGCGCCGCGCCCGGACCGATCGCGCCGACTGCAACCGGTTCAGATGTGTGGCCTGAAGTGCCCCAGTAAAACCCGGTCTGACGGGCGATCATGCGTCCGAGCAGGTTCTGCGGCACATAGCTGAAGTTACGCTCAATGCTTTTGCCGCTGAGCAACAGCGCGCGCAGATCGTCATCAAAACGCAGTCCGGGAAAATG
>CBHTVL010000290.1:0-3923 GCA_966096475.1 uncultured Burkholderiales bacterium | reverse complement strand
AGGCCGTGTAATTCTGCAGATTGCCGGGTAGCGGGCCGGCGTAATCGACACCCTGCTGACCGACGATTTCACTGATCTGCACCAGGCCGATGGTGCCGGAACCCTGCGCCTGCGTGTCCTTGGCCACAGCGGCGCCCTTGGCGAGCATGATCTTCGGTTTCAGCTGTTCGGCCATACCCATGTCGACCAGCATTTTGGCGACATAGATGCCGGAGGCGCCGCCGGTAGCAGGATCGGTATAGACAATGGATTTCGCAGCGGTGAGCGTCTGCTTGAATGCATCGACTGTCGCGATCGCGGGTTTCGGATCGCCGGAAGGCACGGCCACGCCGATACCGACGCGGGTCAGGGGCGCTGCGCTTGCCGCATCCACATTGCCGCCTTTGACGAGGTCACCCATCAGCGGCGTTGCTGTGACGACGACATCCGCTGCCTCACCGCCGGTGAAGCGCTTGACCACCGCGCCGGCAGTACCGAAGCTGATCTTCAGCGTGTGGCCGGAAGCCTTGGCAAATTCGGCGGCAACATCCTGCAGCACCGGCGCGGTTGCGCCCGCTGACAGCACCTGAATCTCGGCGGCCTGCACAGCCGTCGTTGCCCAGGCAAGACCTGTGGCGAGCAGCGTCGCCCGCGCCCATGCGTGAAGCGGAAACTTTTTCATGCCCCCTCCCTGTTGCTGCGGTTGATGATGGCACTGCAGCTGAGCTGACGGCTGGGGCTATTGACTGCCCCTCACCCTAACCCTGCTGCGCTTCAAGTGTTCCCTTGTCTCCCCGCAAGCGGGGAGAGGGAATTTGGTTTGATTACTTTTTCTTCGCGACCTTGATCTTCATCCCCACCATGCTCTCCGGCTTGACCCACTGGTCAAACTGCGCCGAGGTCAGGTGGCCGAGCTGGATCGCGGATTCCTTCAGTGTCAGGCCCTTCTTGTGCGCGTTCTTGGCGATCGCGGCGGCCTTGGCGTAACCGATGTACGGGTTCAGCGCGGTCACCAGCATCAGTGATTCGCGCATCAACTGGTCGATACGGCCGCGGTTGGGTTCGATGCCGACGGCACAGTGTTCCTCGAAGTTCTCGCAGGCATGCGCCAGCAGATGCGCGCTGTGCATGAAGTTGCGGATCACCATCGGGCGGAACACATTGAGTTCGAAGTTGCCCATCGAGCCGCCGACGTTGATCGCGACGTCGTTGCCGAAGACCTGGCAGCAGACCATGGTCATCGATTCGGACTGGGTCGGGTTGACCTTGCCCGGCATGATCGACGAGCCCGGCTCGTTTTCAGGGATGCTCAGTTCGCCGATGCCGCAACGCGGGCCGCTCGACAGCCAGCGCACGTCATTGGCGATTTTCATCAGCGCGGCGGCGAGCATTTTCAGCGCGCCGTGGGCGCTGACCACGCCGTCACAGGAACCCAGCGCTTCGAACTTGTTCGGGGCGGTGACGAATGGAAGACCCGTCAGTTTCTTCAGCTGCGCGGCAACGTCTTTCGCGAATTTCGGATGCGCATTGAGGCCGGTGCCGACAGCCGTTCCGCCGAGTGCGAGTTCGCAAAGATGCGGGCGCGCGGCGTCGAGGTGCTGCAGCGCGTGATCGAGTTGCGACACATATCCGGAAAACTCCTGACCCAGCGTCAGCGGCGTTGCATCCTGCAAATGGGTGCGGCCGATCTTGACGATGTTCATGAAGGACTTCGCCTTCTTGTCCAGCGTGTTGCGCAGTTTTTTCACCGCGGGCTTGAGTTCCTTTTCCAGCGCGATCATCGCCGCGACGTGCATCGCCGTGGGGAAGGTGTCGTTGGAGGACTGGCCCTTGTTGACGTCGTCGTTCTCGTGCACGAGGCGCGCGGAACCGCGTTTGCCGCCGAGCAGCTCGGAAGCACGGTTCGCCAGCACTTCGTTGACGTTCATATTGGTCTGCGTGCCGGAACCGGTCTGCCACACCACCAGCGGGAAATGATCATTCCATTGACCGGTCAGCGCTTCGTCGGCGGCCTTGACGATGGCGCCGCCTTTTTTCTTGTCGAGAATGCCCAGCGCCATATTGGTCAGCGCAGCGGCTTTTTTCACCAGCACCTGCGCGTGCACCACCGGCAGCGGCATGGTCTCGCCGGGGAAATGGAAGTGGTGCAGGCTGCGCTGCGTCTGCGCGCCCCACAGCATGTTGTCGGGCACGTCGATCTCGCCCATCGTGTCGTTTTCGATGCGGAATTTGGCCATGACTTCAGTCTCTTAAATTAATTAATAAAAACAATAACTTATGAATTAACTGCTTCTTGCAATGGAGTCTTGCGATTGGTTTACAGCAAAGGTTTCTGTTCACCGCGCTGCGCACCGGCATCGACCACCGCCAGCGCGGTCATGTTGACGATGCGGCGCACCGTCGATGACGGCGTGATGATGTGCACGGGCTTGGCGGCGCCAAGCAGCATCGGGCCGATGGTGATGCCGTCGCCGGCCGCGGTCTTCAGCAGATTGAACGAGATGTTGGCAGCGTCGAGATTGGGCATCACCAGCAAATTCGCCGCACCTTTCAACCGGTTGTCGGGCAGCGCACGCAAACGGATGTCTTCGGACAGCGCCATGTCGCCCTGCATTTCACCTTCGACTTCGAGCGTCGGATCAAGCTGCATCACCAGTTCAAGCGCACGGCGCATTTTCTGCGCGGTCGCGCTGTCGCTGCCGCCGAAACTGGAGTGCGACAGCATCGCAGCTTTCGGCGTGACGCCGAAGCGGCGGATTTCTTCCGCAGCGAGCACGGTCGATTCAGCGATCTGCTCGGCCGTCGGATCAAAAGTGACATAGGTATCGCAGATGAACACCGTGCCCTTGGGCAGCAGCAGCGTGTTCATCGCGGAATACTGATTCACGCCCGGCCGGCGGCCGATGACCTGATCAATCAAACGCAGGTGACGGCTGTACTGGCCGAAGATGCCGCAGAGCATCGCATCGGCATCACCCATGTGCAGCATCATCGCGCCGATCAGCGTCGGCCGGCGGCGCATGTCGAGCTTGGCCAGCTCGGCCGAGATGCCCTTGCGCTTGGTCAGGCGGTGGTATTCCGTCCAATACTCGCGGTAGCGCGGATCGTTGTTCGGATCGATGACCTCGTAGTGCTGCCCGCGGTGCAACCTCAGACCGAGGCGCTCGATACGCGTCTCGATGACATTCGGCCGGCCGATCAGGATCGGACGTGCGAGGCCTTCATCGACCACCTGCTGCGCGGCGCGCAGGAAACGTTCTTCCTCACCTTCGGCATAAACCACCCGCTTCGGCGCCTTCTTCGCCGCAGCGAACACCGAACGCATGATGTGGCCGGACTGGTAAACAAAGCGGTTGAGGCGCGCCTTGTAGGCATCGAAATCGGTAATCGGCCGTGTTGCGACACCGCTATCCATCGCGGCCTTGGCCACTGCCGGTGCAACGTGTTCGATCAGGCGCGGATCAAAAGGCTTCGGAATCAGGTAGTCGGCGCCGAACTTGAGGTCCTGCTCGCCGTAAGCGGCGGCAACAATGTCCGACTGCTCGGCCTGGGCCAGCGCGGCAATCGCGTTGACCGCAGCAATTTCCATTTCGCGGTTGATCGTGGTCGCGCCAACATCCAGCGCGCCGCGGAAAATGAACGGGAAACACAGCACGTTGTTGACCTGGTTCGGGTAATCCGAACGGCCGGTGGCCATCACTGCATCGGGACGGACCTCTTTCACCAGTTCAGGCAGGATTTCCGGCTCGGGATTGGCGAGTGCCAGGATCAGCGGACGGTCTGCCATCTGCTTGACCATTTCCGGCTTCAACACCTTGCCGGCGGACAGGCCGAGGAAGGCATCGGCGCCGGCCATGACGTCACCGAGTTGCCGCGCATCGGTTTCGATCGCGTAACGCGCCTTGTCATGATCCATCAGCTCGGCGCGGCCCTTGTAGACCACG
>CBHTVL010000289.1:0-3930 GCA_966096475.1 uncultured Burkholderiales bacterium | reverse complement strand
ACCCTGTTTTTGCTGATGCTGGTCACCTACTCAGGCGTCGATCTTTATCTTGAATATGGCAATACCGGCGCCGCCGAGCGCGAGCGCCTGGTGCGGCGCACCGAGATCATCAACACCAATTTAAGCCGGCAGTTGCAGATCACGGGGGATGCGCTGCGGGTCATCAGCGACGAATTCATTCATGTGTCAGCCCTGCATGCGGTTCCCAAAAATGAAAACCCTGTTTTGGAGCGCTATGCGTTGATGATGACGGGTGTGCGTACCCTGCTGATCGTGAACGTCTCCGGACAGATTGTTGCCAGCAGCAAAAGCGCCCTGATCGGCCTGGATTTCAGCGACGGCGAGCGTTATAACAACATCCGCCAGGGTGCCGATCCTGCGGCAATTTACCTGTCGCCGCCGTTTCAGACGCCGCTGGGGGCTTATGCGATGAGTCTGGGCAAAGTCATGCTCGACACCGAGGGCCGCTTCAATGGTTACATCCTCGCGATTCTTGATCCCGCCTATTTCGGTATTTTGCTCAAGTCGTTGATATACGCGCCCGACATGCGCCTCGGTGTTGTTCATGCCGAAGGCAGGGTTGTTTACCGGGTTCCCGACAATGAAAACATCATCGGGCAGGATATCGGCAAGGATTCGGGTTCCATGCTTCTGCGCCACATCAGCAGTGGTCAGCCGTCCAGTTTTCATGAAGGTTCCACTGCCGCATTCAGCAACACGCGGCTGGTTTCTTATCGAACCGTGCAGCCGGAGACCAGCGTCGCCGACAGATCGCTGATGGTTTTTGCGGGCCGCGATCATCATGCAGTGTTCGAGTTTTGGTACAAGGAACTGGCGTACAAGGCTGTGTTGATCCTGATCATTGCCGTGATCGGATTCTTCTGGGTGCGGACGTTTCAGCGTCGTCAGCGTTCCATTGACAGGGTCAGGGCTGAGCATGAGGCCGATCGAGACCGGGCCGACCGGGAAATCCGCCAGCTCAACGCCGACCTGGAGCGGAAGGTTGTCGAGCGCACCGAAGGTTTGGTCGAGGTCAACCGCAAGCTTGAACGACTGTCACGCCAGGATGCGCTGACCGGGTTGCCCAACCGTCTCGCCGTGAACGAGCGGTTGCAGGCCGAGTTTACCCGGTTGAAACGTTCGGGGCACGCTTACGCCGTGATGCTCATCGATATCGACCGGTTCAAACAGTTCAACGACACCCACGGTCACGGCGTCGGTGATCAGGTGTTGCAGCGTGTTGCGGATACGCTTGGCGGCAATATCCGTGACAGCGACTTCGTTTCGCGTTACGGCGGTGAAGAGTTTTTTGCGCTGCTGCCCGAAACAACCCTCGCCGGGGCGGGGCAGGTGGCCGAAAAGCTGAGGATGGCTGTGGCGTCTCTGCCGGATGCCGGTGCCGGACCGGTTACTGTGAGCATCGGCGTGGCGGCTGCGCTGATCGATGATGCGGATGTAGAGTTTGCCGTTCGCAAGGCGGATGCGATGCTTTACGCCGCCAAGAAATCGGGACGCAACTGCGTGAAACTGGCTGAGCCGGCGCAGTGACTTTGGCGCCGGCTGCGCGGGGAAAACCTTGAGCGGGCCGGAAATCAGGGGGAGTTCGAAGACTGGTCCGACGGAAACTTCGCCGAACCGTAGCGGATCACCAGTGTCGCCAGTGCCAGCACCAGAATCGCACCGGGGATGTAGAGGATTTTCATCTCCGGGCTGTGATGGGCCTGGATATCGGAAATCATCATCCGCGTCAGTGCGGTCATCGCGACATAGATCAGGAAACGCACCGGCATGTGGTTGGTCTTGAAGTAGATGCCGACCATCGCACCCAGCTCCAGGTAGATGAACAGCAGCAGGATGTCGTCGATCGACGCTGCGCCTTTATCGGTCATCACAACGAAGGCATGCACTGCAGACCAGACGATGGTGCCGCCGATGGCGAACAGTGCGAGGTTGTGGAAGCTGTCGACCAGCAGATTGCCGAAGGCGTGCGCGGCGTTATTGGCGCGCTGATCGGTGCGTTCCAGCCATTGTTTAAGCATGGTTTCCTCCCGGATCAATACGACTGACTAATCGCAGTAACTATTTGTTTTATTTGATATTTTCGGTTGCTGCTGAGGCCGCGCAGCGCGGCGGACAGCACAATCATCCTACGCTGATTGAATGGATCGGGAAGACGGGGCTGTTTTACGGCGCCGTTACCCGGTCGACGCAGCCGCTGTCGATGATCTTGCCGCCTTTGGCGCCGGCGATGTTGCCCATCGGGCCATCGACATAACCGCCGCCGAAACAGCGCAGGGCGGCGCCGGCATTGGGCTTGTCGGATTTGTTGGGGCCGTCCTTGCGCGGTTCACTGTCGAAGTTGATGCCGCTGCCAAAGCTGGCGGTGATGCCGTCGCCGCCGTTGCCGCTGATCAGGTTGGCGATCACGTCGGCCTGCGCATTGCGGTGAACGGCGATGCCGCTTTCCTTGTTGCCGGTGATGGTGTTGCCGACAATCCACGCGCCCGCGGTGCGTTCGATATTGATGCCGGGACCGCCGTTGTTGCGCACGATGTTCGGCGACAGCGCCGGCACGCGCGGGATATAGACGCCGATATAGGCATAGGAAGCGCCGGTGATGTCGATGCCGATGCTGCCGCTGTTTTCCACGGTGTTGTTGAGCAGGCGGATCACGCTGCCCTTGTCGATGTGGATGCCGCGGCCCTTGTTGCCGGTGACAGTGTTGCCGTCAGCCACGCCGGAAGCCGGTCCGGAGAGATGCAGGCCATCAAGACCGCCGGTGATGGTGAAACCCTTGACGGTGATTTCCTTGCCGCGCACATACACCGCGTGCGGTGACAGCGCATTGCCGCCGGGATGGCGGATCGTTGTTTTTTTCTGGCCGTCGAGCGTGATGTTGACGTATTCGGGTGCGATGTTGACGTGTTCATTGCAAGTGCCGCTGACGAGCACGGTGTCGCCGGCTTTGGTTTTTGGCAGGGATGACATGATGGTCTGGCCGGCGTCGCAGTCGACGGTGAGTGTGGCGGCCTGGGTGGCGGTGGCGCAGCAGAGGGCTGCGGCAGCGAGCAGGGTGGCCTGGGTCTTGTTCATTGTTGTCTCCTCCCTTGAAGGGTATTGGTTTGATGTCGGATGAATATTAGCGGCAAATTCGCCGAAGGTTGTTCAGCGGTCGGCTAAAGCGCAAGCCGGTCACAAGTAATTCACTTTCTTATCGGAGACGGTAATTGTTTTTCGCTTTTTCAGAAGTTCGATAATTTTATCGAGATCATCTTCAGTGAGTTGCTTCTTGAACAGCGCATTGATTGTGCTGCGAAGCTTGTCGATCTTTCCGGGTTTCGCGGATTTTCGCTTTTGAAGATTTTCGATGATTGCGTCGACTCTTTCCGCGACGGATGCAGGACTGGTTGCCGTTGTTTCAGTGGTCTTTGCAGTGAAGATATCTGCGATCGCGTCAAGGCGTTGACAGGTGATTTTGTTGGACTGGAGGTGCTGGATTAACGGATCGAATCCGGTGTCCTTGGAGATTACGATGAACGAGGCATCACTGTTTTTTGCGGCCAGCCGGCCAAGGTAGTAGGCGATATGAAAGTCGAGGGCATTTTTGCCGCTGCTTTCAATCTGAACGTATTCCGCATCAGGGCCGAATGCCTGAAGGGCGCGAGCGGTGTCCAGGGAGATTTTGTTTTGCTTGGCGCCGACGAACACTCTGATCTTGTAGGTTCCGCCTTGCAGCAGCCCCATGTTTTTGGGCTGTACGTTTTCGAAATCTACCAGGATGAAAGTTGGTTTCATGGATGCCCTCGGCATGGGATGGGTTGGGGCATCTTAACGGCAAATTCGCCGGCGGTGGTTCGGCGGCCAGTCACTTTTCTTGCTACGCCAAGAAAGTAACCAAAAGAAAGTGGCTCCGGTTGAGCTGTGCTACTC
>CBHTVL010000288.1:0-3944 GCA_966096475.1 uncultured Burkholderiales bacterium | reverse complement strand
CTGATGGAAGCCGGCTTTGCCTTTGACCTGGAAAAGGTCGACATCCCGAACAAAAAAACCGCATCCGGCGCCGACTACTGGCAGATCAATCCCAAGGGTTATGTGCCTGCACTGCAGCTCGACAACGGTGAAGTGCTGACCGAAGTCAGCACCATCCTGCAATACCTCGCCGACCTGAAACCGGCTTCCGGCCTGGTGCCCGCTGCGGGAACGATGGCGCGTTACCGCCTGATGGAAGCGCTCAACTTCATCGCCACCGAAGTGCACAAGTCGGTCGGTGCGCTGTTCAATCCGGCGATGACCCCGGAAATGAAGGAAGTGCAGAAGGCTTACATCACGCGGCGCTTCAATGCGCTCGACAAGATGCTCGCCGGCAAACCCTTTTTCACCGGCGACACTTTCAGCGTGGCGGATGCCTATCTGTTCAATGTGTTGCGCTGGTGCGGTTTCCACAAGATTGATCTCGCACCCTGGCCGAACATCCTGTCGCTGTTCAACCGCATCGGCGAGCGTCCGCAGGTGCTGGCGGCGATGAAGGCGGAAGGACTGATCAAATAATCCGGTTGCCGGTATCCGGCGCCGTGGATGTCAGATTCATCTCACGTCCAGTTTCAGATCTTCGATGAGTTTCCCCCAGCGCGCCATGCCGTCGCGAATCAGTTGTGCGACATGGTCCGGCGTGCTGGTCTGGGGATCGAATCCGGCGCCTTGCAGCCGGTCGCGCGCGACCGGTTCCTTGATGATCTGCGTCACCTCGGCGTTCAGCCGGGTGAGAATCGCCTTCGGCGTTTTTGCGGGCGCCAGCATCGCGGTCCACTGATAAACATCGAAACCCTTCAGACCCGATTCGTCGAGCGTGGGGATGTCGGGCAGCGCGGCCGAACGTTTTTTGGAAGTTACCGCCAGTATTCTGACCCGCCCGGTTTTGGTCTGGGGTATTACGGTCGAAGATCCGAGGACTGCAGCAGGTACCTGGCCGCCCGAGAGATCCACAATCGCCTGACCGCCACCCTTGTACGGAATATGCATCATGTCGATGCCTGTCATGTTCTTGATCAGTTCTCCCGACAGGTGTTGTGAGGTGCCGGTGCCCGATGAGCCGAATGACAGGGGTTTCGATTTTGCGAGTGCAATGAATTCCCTGACATTTTTCGCCGGCACTGCGGCATGCACCGCAAGTACCAGCGGCTGGGTCGACATCAGCGTGATCGGCACAAAACTGGTGCGCGGGTCGAACTTCAGGTTCTTGTAGGCGACGTTCAGCAGCGTCAGCGAGTCAGCCGCGGTAATCAGCGTATAGCCGTTCGGAATGGCTTCCGCGACACCGGTGAATGCGATGGTGCCGGTGGCGCCGGGCCGGTTGTCGACCACGACCTGTTGCCCCAGTTTGACGGTCAATTGCTCGGCAACAATGCGTGATACGAGATCGGTTGCGCCGCCGGGTCCATAGGGCACGACCAGGCGTACCGGACGTGTCGGCCAGGCCTGTGCATGGCAGGGACTGAAGGCCGCCGGCAGGGTGACCGCCATGACCCCTGCGAACAGTGCGGCGAGGCCGGGCAGACTGCGGAAAGTGTTGCTCACGGGAATCCTTTCATCGTTGATATGGCCGGGATAAACCCGAGGGGTGCTCTTGTTTTGCCAAGTTAGCATTATAGAAGTAGCATAAGCAACTACTATGCCATCCAAAGCTGACAAAACACCGGTTCTCCGGCGCGCCGCTTTGCCCTTGCCGGCAACCCTGCGCGAACTTGGTTTTACCGACTACGAGGCGAAAGCCTATGCCGCGCTGTCGACGAAGCAGCCTGCCACCGCCTACGAAATTGCCAAGGTTGCCGGATTGCCGCGGGCGAATGTCTACGCCGCGCTGCGTAATCTCGAAGGGCGCGGCGCCATTCAGCCGGTCACCGAAAATCCGGTCCGTTATGTGCTGGTGAATCCGGAGCAGTTTTTCCGGCGGATACAGCGCGCCACAACGGGGCTGTGTGATGACGTGGTGCGCTCGCTGAAGCGCACTGTAAAAGCCGATGAGAGTGCCTACGTGTGGGTCTACCGGGGTGAGGACGAGGTTAACGCCAAGCTGAGCGGCATGATCGAGGATGCGCGCGAACATATCTGGCTGAAAGGACCTGTCGATCTGATCGAGCCTTATGCCGGCCTGCTGTTAGATGCCGCGCGACGTGATGTGACGGTACGTCTGATCGTGTTCGGTAAAGAGGTGCAGGGACTCAGGGCGCATCCGCGCATCCAGCTTGTCCTGCACGAAGGCGACGGCGAGTCGCACGGGCCGCCGTCTGACCAGATGCTGACTGCAGCGGCGGACAGCACCGGGATGCTGATTGCTTCCTATGCGAACACCGTAAAGGCATCCTATGCGCGCGATGCCTCGATTGTGTATGTCATCGAGACGCTGTTGCTGCATGAGATTTACCTCGCGGAAATCCACCAGGCCTTCGGCGAGCAGGTGGATGCGCGCTTCGGCCGCAAGCTGGAAAAGCTGCGCCGCAAATACCGGCCACGCGGCCGGGGGCGTCCGGTGATCGCCGGTGACGACAGGGACATGGCTTAGCAATGTGCATGCGAATGGATTTTGAGCAGGGATAACGGGAGATATGGATATGGCTGAAGCGGCAACGGGCAAAAAGCCCAATGTGATTCTGGTTCTCGCTGACAATCTGGGCTGGGGTGACCTGGGTTGTTTGGGCGGTGGGGCGCGGCGCGGCGCACCGACGCCGCGTATTGATGCATTGGCAGCCGAGGGTCTGCGCCTGCTCAATTTCAATGTTGAAAGCGATTGTGTGCCGACGCGTTCAGCGCTGATGACCGGCCGGCATCCGATCCGCACCGGCGCCTTGCAGTCGGTGCCGGCGGGTTTGCCGCAGGGCTTGATTCCCTGGGAAATCACCCTGGCGCAGCTGTTCAAGCAGCAGGGGTATGCCACGGCGATCCATGGCAAATGGCATCTGGGTGACCGCAAAGGCCGCTTTCCGACGGATCGCGGTTTCGATGAGTGGTACGGCATTCCGCGCACCACCAATGAAAGCATGTTCACCAGTTCTGCAGGTTATGACCCGAAGGTGACGCCGCTGCCGTATGTGCTGGAGGCGCGTGCCGGCGAGGTGCCGAAAGAAGCTGCATTGTATGACCTTGAAATGCGCCGCCGGATTGATGGCGAACTGATTGCGCGTTCACAGGCATTTATTGCAAGCCAGCACAAAACCGGCACGCCGTTTTTCTCGTACGTGCCGCTGACGCAATTGCATTACCCGACGATTCCGCATCACGACTTCTCGGGCAAAACCGGCGCCGGAGATTTTGCCGATGCTATGGCCGAGATGGATCACCGCGTCGGCCAGTTGCTGGATACCGTCGAGAAACTGGGTATAGCCGATAACACGCTGTTCATTTTTGCCAGCGACAACGGTCCCGAATTCCGCCGGCCCTGGCGCGGCTCGGCCGGCATGTGGCAGGGCACCTATCACACGGCGATGGAGGGCGGATTGCGCGCACCCTGCATGCTGCGCTGGCCCGGGCGCATACCGGCCGGCGGCGTTTCCAATGAAATCGTGCATGTGACGGATCTTTACACGACGCTTGCCGGCATCATCGGCGCCGCAGTGCCCAAAGACCGCCCGATCGATGGTGTTGACCAATTGGCATTTTTTACCGGTGCCAACGCCAAGTCGGCGCGCGAGGGTTTTCTGTTTTATATGAAGTCGGAATTGCGCGCGGCAAAGTGGCGGGACTGGAAAATGCACCTGGTCTGGGAGTCCGAGCCCAATGCCGGTGCCAATCACCTCGAGTCGCCGCTGCTGTTCAACCTGATTCAGGACCCGAAGGAGGAAACCGACGTCAATACCACCTCGGGTTGGGCGCGCACTCCATTACGATTGATGATGCATGAGTTCCAGGAAGGACTGAAACGCAATCCGCCGATTCCGCCT
>CBHTVL010000287.1:0-3948 GCA_966096475.1 uncultured Burkholderiales bacterium | reverse complement strand
CTTGTCCCGGGCGAGGGTGTTATAGATTTTGAGCATTTCGGGCTTCTGGCGCTCCGGT
Organism: uncultured Burkholderiales bacterium; assembly: GCA_966096475.1. Taxonomy (GTDB): domain Bacteria; phylum Pseudomonadota; class Gammaproteobacteria; order Burkholderiales; family SG8-41. The sequence goes on along the minus strand of CBHTVL010000287.1, from coordinate 3,890 downwards.
CCGGAAGCGCTCATTCTGCGTTTGGCCTGACCCCGTTTCCGCAACGGCGTTACGGTTCGGGAGCCCCCTCTGCAAGAGAAGGTTGAATTGGCGGTTGTTCTTGGTAAAATCCAGAAAATTCAAGGACTAATGCCGTCACTTGGACCATTGTTTCGACTATGATTACTGTGCCCACAACGACCGCCGGAATAATAACACGATGACTCAAAAACTGGCCGCGGCGCGGCTTGCTGCAATCGCCATCTGCCTGTTGCTTGCAACGCCTGTTCTCGCGCAGAGCGATGATCTGCAGGAAGCCCAGCAATTGCTGAAACAGGGCCAGGTCGATCGCGCACTGGAACGCGTCGATCAATTCCTGAAGAACAAACCGAAAGATGCCCGCGGCCGCTTTTTGCGCGGCATCCTCCTCACCGAGCAGAACAAGCCCCAGGAAGCGATCAAGGTCTTCACCGACCTGACGCAGGACTATCCCGAACTGCCCGAGCCCTACAACAATCTCGCCGTGCTGCATGCCTCTCAAGGCCAGTACGACAAGGCGCGCGCTGCGCTGGAAATGGCGATCCGCACCCACCCGAGTTATGCCACTGCCCATGAAAATCTCGGCGACATCTACGCCAAGATGGCCAGCCAGGCCTATGACAAGGCACTGCAACTGGACAAGGGCAACCAGGGCGCACAGACCAAGCTCAACCTGATCAAGGACCTGTTCTCCAACAACCAGCGTCCGCCGAAGATTGCCGCCCGCAGCGAACCTGCAAGCAAGGTCGCAGCCGCGCCCGCACCCGCCCCGACCCCGGCTCCAGCCCCCGCGGCAGCACCGGCAAAACCGGCCGCGCCTGTCGTCGCCGCACCGGCTGCCGCTGTCGCCGCCAAAGAGCCGGCCAAAGCAGTGCCGGCGAAACCGGCCGCCAAGGAACCCGCTGCAGAACCCGCCAAAGCAGCGCCGGCCACCGAAGAAAGCGCCGTGCTCAAGTCTGTCGAGCGCTGGGCAGCCGCCTGGTCGGGCAATGACATCGAAGGTTATCTCGCACGTTACGCCCCGAACTTCAAAACACCGGACGGCGAGTCACGCAAGGCCTGGGAGACGGAGCGCCGTGCGCGCGTCGCCAAGCCGCGCAAGATCGAGGTCAAGGTCGAAGCGCCGAAAGTAACGTTCAAGGATGCAAACACCGCGAGTGTCAGCTTCCGTCAGCATTACCGCTCGAACAGCTTCAAGGCCTCCGCCGGCAAGACGCTGATCCTGATCAAGTCGGGTAATCAATGGCTGATTCAGCAGGAACTGGTCGGCGGATGAAAAGACCGCTGCTCGGCTGCGCGCTGGCCACAGCGCTGCTGGCCACTGCGCTGACGCCCTCATCCACCACGCTTGCACTGGGCAACCGTCCGCTCCCCTCGGTTCCCGGCAGCTTCATCAGCTCCGGCATGCACAGCAAGGCACTGGTTGCTCCGGAAGCCATGCTGGCACAGACGCTGCTCGCGATCACCAGTTCGCGCTTCGATCTGGCGCTGACCGAGATCGACAAGGTTCTTGAGAGCTATCCGAATTTCCGCCTCGCCCACCTGATCCGCGGCGACCTGCTGATGGCGCGTGCGCGGCCGATCAGCAGCATCGGCACCGCATCGGATGCGCCGGCAGACCGCATCGCCGACCTGCGCGATGAAGCCATGGCACGGCTGGTACGTCACCAGCAGGAACGTCCGGTGGACAAGGTGCCGAGTTACCTGCTCCAGCTGGAACCCGACCAGAAATTCGCCTTTGTCGTCGATGCCTCGAAATACACGCTGTATGTTTTTGAAAACGACAACGGCAAACCGCGCTACGTCGCCGACTACTACACGACCATCGGCCGCAACGGCACCGAGAAAGCACGCGAAGGCGACAAAAAAACGCCTCTGGGCGTCTACCATGTCACGGGAAACCTGCAGAAAGATTATCTGGTCAAGACTTACGGCAACCAGAGCACCCTTTATGGTGACGGCGCGTTTCCGCTGAACTACCCGAACGACTGGGACCGCCGTCTCGGCCGCAACGGCCACGGCATCTGGCTGCACGGCGTGCCCTTCGACACCTACAGCCGTCCGCCACGCGCCAGCGACGGCTGCGTGGCGCTGACCAACGAAGATCTGCTGACGATCTCCAAACATGTGCAGGTCGGCATCACGCCGGTGATCATTTCTCCGAAAGTCGAATGGGTCGAGGCCGATGCCGGGCAGCAGACCCGCGAAGCGCTGCAACAGTCGCTGGAGCGCTGGCGCGCCGATTGGGAGACCCGCGATACCGACAAATACCTGAAGCACTACTCCGGAAAATTCGCCGCGGGCAAACATGATCTGGCGGCATGGGCCCAGCAGAAACGTGTCGTCAACGCCGGCAAGTCCTGGATCAAGGTCAAGATCGACCATGTCAGCATGTTCCTCTACCCGGGCAGCAATGATCTCGCGGTAGTGACCTTCGAACAGGATTACGCCAGCAGCAATGTCAGCAACAAGATGCGCAAGCGCCAGTACTGGCAGCGTGAAGGCGATACCTGGCGCATTGTTCACGAAGGCGCCGCCTGAAACACAAACCGGCTTTGCAGTATTCAAATAACCCTTTGTTTTTATTGGTGATTTTATGACCCGTCTGTTTGTATTCCTGCTTTCCCTGATTGCCGCAACCGCGGCTTATGCCGCCAACCCGAAAGTCGAACTCAAAACGTCGATGGGCGCAGTGGAACTCTATCCGGACAACGCGCCGAAGACCGTCGAAAACTTTCTGCAGTATGTAAAGGACGGCCACTACGACGGCACGATTTTCCATCGTGTCATTCCCGGCTTCATGATCCAGGGCGGCGGATTCAGCGCGAACATGCAGGAGAAAAAAACACGCGCGGCGATCCGCAACGAAGCCGGCAACGGCCTGCGCAACGCCATCGGCACGGTCGCCATGGCGCGCACCGCGGATCCGCATTCGGCGACAGCGCAGTTTTTCATCAATGTCTCCGAAAATGATTTTCTCGACTTCAAATCCCCCGACGACAAGGGTTACGGCTACACCGTGTTCGCCCGAGTAACTGCCGGCATGGATGTCGTTGCCAAAATCGTCCAGGTGCCGACCGCAACCGTCGGTCCGCACCAGAACGTTCCGCGTCAGCCCGTAGTCATCGAGCGTGCACGCCTGTTGCCCGAAGCGCCGGCCAATCCGGCAAAAGCCAAATAAACCGCATCCCAAGGAAGCAATCATCATGATCAAGCTGCACACCAACCACGGCGTCATCTCCCTCGAACTCGACGCCGAAAAAGCACCGGACACCGCCGCCAACTTCACCCAGTACGTGAAGGACGGCCACTACAACAACACGGTGTTCCACCGCGTCATCGACGGCTTCATGGTCCAGGGCGGCGGTTTCGAACCCGGCATGAAACAGAAGCCGACGCGCGACCCGATACAGAACGAAGCCAACAACGGCCTGAAGAACGACATGTACACCGTGGCGATGGCGCGCACCTCGGCACCGCATTCGGCCAGCGCGCAGTTCTTCATCAACGTCTCCAACAACGACTTCCTCAACCACTCGGCACCGACGCCGCAGGGCTGGGGCTATTGCGTATTCGGCAAGGTGGTCGATGGCACCGATGTCGTCGACAAGATCCGCAAGGTCAAGACCGGCAGCAAGGGCATGCACCAGGACGTGCCGGTCGAAGACGTGATCATCGAAAAAGCCGAAGTCGTCTGACGCTGCAGCCCGGAATCGCGGGGCGGTAGCGCCCCGCCATCCATGCCTACACTGTTCATCTCAGACCTGCACCTCGCTCCCGAGCGGCCGCAGATCACCGGGCAGTTCCTCCGCTTCACCCGCAGCACGGCCGCGGGCGCCGATGCGCTGTACATCCTCGGCGACCTGTTTGAA
>CBHTVL010000286.1:0-3963 GCA_966096475.1 uncultured Burkholderiales bacterium | reverse complement strand
GCATCACATGCGCCCGGTACTCGGTGCCGCCATCCACCGCATCCAGCGTAATCAGCCCCGAAAGTGCCGCAAATCCGCCCAGCAAAACAGCATTGGCGACCGGACGACCCAGATGCTTCATTGCGATTTCAGTAGCCGGAACATGGGTCAGGCGCTCATGGCGAAAACGCTGGGTAATGTCACCGACACCCAGCTCGTCAAAGCTGCGCGTGCTGTTGATCAGCACATAACCGTCGGGCTTGAGTCCCTGGAAGACATCCACCTGATGCAGCAGCGTAGGATCCTGGATGATCAAGGCGTCGGGCGCGAGTATGGGCTCGCGCAGACGGATTTCCTGGTCGTCGATGCGGCAGAACGCCACCACCGGGGCGCCGGTGCGTTCCGATCCGAAACTGGGAAAGGCCAGCGCAATCGACAGCATCTCTGCCGCCGTCACCACACCCTGTCCGCCTCGCCCGTGAAACCGCACCTGAAGCATCGGCCCGTTCCTCCTGTTGGATTGGGCCTATTCTTTTCGCTGTGCGGCACCCCCGCTTTGATCTGAGTCAAGCGAAGGCGCATCCCGGAAAATGCTGCACCGCTCCGTATGACCGGAGGGTCTCATATCGCTTGATGAACCCGACCTTTCAGTCAGGCATTGTCTCCAGAATAAACGCCGGAATGGCGTCGAGACGTTGATAGCGTTTCAGCAGCGCTGCGGGGAGCTTATCGACATTACTCACCTTGCCCCGGCAGTTGCGTTCACCGCAGTTGCACTTCATGGTCCAGACATCGTCGGCGCCAAGCTGTGTCGAATAGTCATGAGTCACTTCCCGGCCGGCTGCAATTTTTTTGAGCGCGCGCAACTGCAATCCGCTTTTGGTGCGCACCAGCCTCGAATTCGGATTGCAGGAGTGATTCGCAAAGGCGCCGATCTCCCCTTCCGGATCCAGATACAACTCGGCATCGTAGCGATAACAATTGGCGCCGCGACGCGGATCGGTTTCCCAATACTTCCAGACAACCCGCGGCGTCACAATGCGACCGCGGATGCGGCAGATCAAATCACCGGCTTCAAAAGCTCGTAGCGCAACCATACCGCGACCGTTGCGCACCTGGCGCACGGTCAAAGACTTGCCGTAATTCATGGAGAACCCTGTAAAAGCGAAGCACTGGAAAGCGCTCCGCGGAAAGCTGATTATTTTAAATAAAAACAGCAGCTTACGATAGGTTCTCGAAACTCAACGCTTCAGCGCACCGCGAATCTGCTCCAGTGCTGCCGGATCTTCGATCGTCGTCAGATCCCCCGGATCGCGCCCCTCGGCCAGCGCCTGCAGCGATCGTCGTAACAATTTGCCGGAACGGGTTTTCGGCAGTGAATTGACGAACAGCACCCTCTGGGGCCGCGCAATGGCGCCGAGCTGATGATCGACCGCTTCCATGATCTCCTTCTCCTGGCTTTTGCGGTCTGCCTCGGTATCGAGCTTCGAAGCATCTTTGACCACTGCAAACGCCAGCGGCATCTGGCCTTTTAATGCATCAGCCACGCCGACCACGGCCACTTCCGCGATATTGGCATGCGACTGCACCGCCTCCTCGATTTCGCGCGTGCCGATACGATGACCGGCGACATTGATGACGTCATCGGTGCGACCCAGGATGAAGGTGTAGCCCTCGGCATCGCGCACGCCCCAGTCGAAGGTCGAATACAGCAACAGCTTCGGGAAGGTTTTGAAGTAGGTGTTGACGAAGCGTTCATCGTCACCCCAGACCGTGGTCATGCAACCCGGCGGCAGCGGCGGCGCGATGGTCAGCACGCCCTTCTCGCCGGGTGCGGCTTCCGTCGCATCCGATTCGCGCAGCAGTTTGAGGTCATACCCGTACACCGGAAAACCGGGACTGCCGTATTTGACCTTCGCCTCCTCAATACCCGGTGCCAGCGACAGGATGGGCCAGCCGGTTTCGGTCTGCCAGTAATGGTCGATTACCGGTTTGCCGATGGCATCGTGAATCCAGCGATGCGTCGGCTCATCCAGCGGTTCACCGGCAAGAAACAGATGACGCAGGGAGGACAGATCGTATTTCTTCAGATAGGCCGGATCCTGCTTTTTCAGCACGCGCGCTGCCGTCGGTGAGGAGAACATCACCGTGACCTTCTGCTCCTGCACGATCTTCCACCAGATACCGGCGTCGGGCCGGATCGGCAAGCCTTCATAAAGAATGGAGGTCATGCCGTGGATCAGCGGACCATAAACGATATAGGAATGACCGACGACCCAGCCCACATCGGAGGTGGTGAACATGGTCTCACCGGGCTTGCCGCAATAGATATGCTCCATGGAACTGGCCAGCGCCACGGCATAACCGCCGGTATCGCGCTGCACGCCCTTGGGTTTTCCGGTGGTACCCGAGGTATACAAAATGTAGGAAGGTTCGCTGGACTCCAGCCAAGTGACGGGGACCTGTGTATTGGCATGCTGCTTCAAGGCTTCGGCGTAATCGACATCGCGACCCGACACCATCGAAAAATCCTTGTCGATGCCGCGGTTCACCACCAGCACTTTTTGCGGTGGATATTTAGCCAGACTCACCGCCTCATCAACCAGCGGCTTGTAGTGAATGGCTTTGCCGCCGCGCAGACCGGCGTCAGCGGTAATCAGCAACTTCGGTTTGGCATCATCAATGCGAGTGGCGCAGCTGGCAGCGGCAAAACCGCCAAAAACCACCGAATGCACGGCACCCAGTCTTGCGCAGGCAAGCATTGCAAAGGCTGCCTCGGGAATCATCGGCATATAGATCAGCACGCGATCCCCGCGCCCCACACCCTGCGCCCGGATCACTGCCGCGCAGGAGTTTACCGCCGCATGCAGTTCACGATAACTGTAGCTGTGCCGGGTATCGGTTTCGGTCGAGATATAGACCAGCGCAGGCTGGTCGCCACGGGCATCCAGATGGCGGTCAATCGCGTTGTAGCAAAGATTGGTCTGACCGCCGACAAACCACTTCGCGAACGGCGGTTTGCTGAAGTCGAGAACCCGGTCAAAAGGACGATGCCAGTGAATGCGCCGCGCCTCCTCCGTCCAGAACGATTCACGATCCTCGATGGAACGGCGATGAAAATCGGCGTAAGCGCCCATATCCCCTCCAGTAATTGGCCGGGGCGGCGCTGTTGTTATGAAATGTCTACGACGCCCGCAGGGGCATTATCTACCGCAGGGTCTTACAAAATCCTGACCACGGCACGCCCGCGGATGGCGCTTTTGAGAATGCGCTCAAAATACCCGGGCAAATCAGTCAAGCTAATCGTATGGGCAATGGTTTCCAGATGCCGCGGTTTGAGATCGGTAGCCAGTCGCCCCCAACCTTTCCTGCGCAAGGCCATCGGTGTCGCCACCGAATCCACGCCGATCAGGCGCACGCCGCGCAGGATGAACGGCAACACATTGGTTTTGAGCTCGATGCCACCGGCATTGCCGAAGCTGCCGATGACGCCGTGGGGCTGCATGGTGCGCGTCAGCCAGCCGAGCTGATCTCCGCCGACGGAATCAAATGCAGCCGCCCACAGCGGCTTTTCCAGCGGTCGCGTGCCGAAATCCACCGAAGCGCGATCGAGAATTTCAGCGGCACCCAATTCGCGCAAATAGTCATGCTCCGCCGTCTTGCCGGTGATCGCCGTCACCGCATAACCTTTGGCGGCCAGCATGTCGATGGCGAGGCTGGCCACGCCGCCGGTGGCGCCGTTGACCAGCACCTTGCCACCAGCCGGCGTCATGCCGTTCAACTCAAGCAATTCAACCGCGAGGCCTGCGGTATAGCCCGCCGTTCCCAGTGCCATCGCTTCGAACAGGGACAGCCCCTTGGGTAATGGCACCACCCAGTCGGCCGGTACGCGGCAAATGCCGGAATAACCGCCGTCATGGGCCACACCCATGTCGTAGCTGGTGCAGAGGATTTCATCGCCCGGCTTGAACCGTGCATCACTGG
>CBHTVL010000285.1:0-3979 GCA_966096475.1 uncultured Burkholderiales bacterium | reverse complement strand
GGTGTCGATGGCGAAGCGGATGAATTCGTGTCGGAAGCTGGCAGCCATGGCTGAAATTTCAAGGGAAAAACGTTCAAGGGAAAGGTCGGCGGTTTGCCGGTTTTTCCCGGAGTAAAAACAATGAAAATTATAACCCTGAATCTCAACGGCATCCGTTCTGCCTCACGCAAAGGTTTCCTGGAATGGCTGCCGCAGCAGCGCGCCGACGTGATCTGCGTGCAGGAACTCAAGGCGCAGGCCGCCGACATGACCGCAGAACTGCTGGCACCGACCGGTTATCACGGTCATTTCCATTACGCCGGGAAAAAGGGCTATAGCGGGGTCGGCATTTATTCGAAAGCTGCGCCGGACCGGGTCAAGGCAGGCTTCGGCGTCGCTGAATTTGATGACGAGGGACGTTATCTGCGCGCTGATTTCGGCGAGCTGTCGGTGATTTCGCTGTACCTGCCTTCGGGTTCCAGCGGCGAGCACCGGCAGGCCTCCAAGTTCCGCTTTCTTGACGCTTTCCTGCCGCATCTGAAGACGCTGCGCAAAGCCGGGCGCGAGGTCGTGCTCTGCGGCGACTGGAACATCGCGCACCGGGAAATCGATCTCAAGAACTGGAAGGGTAATCTGAAGAATTCCGGCTTCCTGCCGGAGGAACGCGCGTGGATGACGCAGATCTTCGACGAACTCGGCTGGGTGGATGTTTATCGCCGCCTGCATCCGGAAGCGACGGATGCCTCTTATACCTGGTGGTCGAATCGCGGGCAGGCCCGCGCCAAGAATGTCGGCTGGCGCATCGATTACCAGATTGCCACGCCGGGCGTCGCCGGACGCGCAAAGGACGCCGCAATCTATAAAGACGAATGGTTTTCCGACCACGCGCCGCTGACCATCCGCTACGACGGGAAGCTCGTTTGACCGGCGGCCGCCTGTCCTGGCGCGAAACGCTGCGGGCCGCGTTCAGCGGCCGGATGCTCATCGCACTGCTGATGGGTTTTTCCTCGGGACTGCCGCTGCTGCTGACCGGTTCCGTGCTGCAGGCCTGGCTCAAGGACGGCGGCATTGATCTGACGCGCATCGGCCTGTTTGCGCTGGTGGGCCTGCCCTACACCCTGAAATTCCTGTGGTCGCCGCTGTTTGACCGTTATGCGCTGCCGCTGGGCCGGCGCCGCGGCTGGATGGCCTTGATGCAGCTGTCGGTGGCCGGTGCGCTGCTGCTGCTCAGCATGACACAGCCGGCTGCCGATCATCTGTGGCTGGTGATGCTGGCCGGGCTGCTGGTGACTTTTTTCGCCGCGTCGCAGGACATCGTGATCGATGCCTATCGCCGTGAAAGCATGGCGGAATCCGAGCTCGGGCTGGGTTCGGCACTGTACGTTAACGGCTACCGCGTCGGCATGCTGCTCGCCGGCGGCGGCGGGCTGATCCTCGCCGACTGGATGTCGTTTGAAGCGATGTACCGGCTGATGGCGCTGTTCATGGCAGCCTGCGTGGCCGTCACGTTACTGGCACCCGAGCCGCCGTTACCCGAAGGCCGGCCGCGCAATTTGCGCGAGGCCGTGGTATTGCCGTTCCGCGATTATTTTTCCCGCGACGGTGCCTGGTTGATTCTCGCCTTCATCCTGCTCTACAAACTGGGCGACACCATGGCTTCGGCGATGACCACGCCGTTTTATCTCGATCTCGGTTACAGCAAGACAGAAATCGGCGCGGTGGTAAAGCTGTTCGGCTTTTGGGCGACCCTCGCAGGTGGCACCCTCGGCGGGCTGTGGATTCTGCGTGCCGGCATGCATCGTGCGCTGTGGCTGTTCGGTTTCGGCCAGATGATTTCGACCTTCGGTTTTGTCGTGCTGGCGCAGCTGCCGCCGAGTGAAGTGGCGCTGGCGTCCGTGGTGGCGATCGAGAACCTGACCGCGGGCATGGGCACGGCGGCATTTGTCGGATTCATGGCGGCACTGACCGATCGCCGTTTCACCGCGACCCAGTACGCGCTGCTGTCGAGCCTGATGGGCGTGCCGCGAGTGCTGTTGTCGGCGCCGACCGGCTGGCTGGCGCAGACGCTGGGCTGGTCGGGATTTTTCCTGCTCTGCGTACTGATCGCGATCCCGGGCTTGCTGATGCTGCGCTGGGTGACGCGGCTGGCGGCAAGTCCTCAGCCGCCGAACTGATAAACCGCAAGTTCTCCGAGCAGATTGGGCAGCGTCGTGACCGGCTTGCCGCCGGTGAGCAGCGTGCGCGCAACAATGCGAATGCCGCGTTCAGCGCAGAATTTCTCGAAATCGGCGACCGTGCACAGATGGATGTTCGGCGTGTCGAACCACTCGAAGGGCAGGTTTTCCGATACCGGCATATGGCCGCGCAGTACATGCAGACGGTTTTTCCAGTAACCGAAATTGGGGAAGGTGACAATGCCGCTGCGGCCGACGCGCAGCATTTCACGCACGATGTGCTCGGTGTTGCGCATCGCCTGCAGGGTCTGCGACAGCACGACAAAGTCGAATGAGCCGTTGTCGAAATCCGCCAGTCCGCGTTCCAGATTGCTTTGAATGACGTGCACGCCGTTTTTGACGCACTCCAGCACATTGCCATCATCGATTTCGATGCCGTAGCCGGTTACGCCGCGCGTCTGCTGCAGGTATTTGAGCAGCGTGCCGTCGCCGCAGCCCAGATCCAGCACGCGGGCGCCCTGCGGGATCCACTCGGCGATGGCGGCGAAATCGGGACGCTGGTTTCCGGGCGGGCCGTTCATCCGGCAATCTCCCCGTGCACGCGTTCGAAATAGGCGGCGACCAGCTTGTGATAACGTGCGTCATCGAGAAGGAAGGCATCGTGGCCGTGCGGCGCGTCGATTTCGGCGTAGGTGACCGGGGCGCGGTTCTTGATCAGCGCATGGACGATTTCGCGCGAACGTTCCGGCGAGAAGCGCCAGTCGGTGGTGAACGAGACGACGAGCATGCCGGCAACCACCGGTTGCAGGGCTTTCGCCAGATCGCCGCCGTGCTCCAGCGCCGGATCGAAGTAATCCAGCGCCTTGGTGATGCGCAGATAGGTGTTGGCGTCGAAGTAGTCGGCAAACTTGTTGCCCTGATGGCGCAGGTAGGACTCGATCTGGAATTCGGTGTCGAAGGTATAGCCCGGCTTGCCGTTTTTCAGCTGGCGGCCGAACTTGTTCGCCATCTCGTCATCCGACAGATAGGTGATGTGGCCGACCATGCGCGCCACCCGCAGGCCGCGTTTCGGCGCGGTGTTCAGTGCGCCGTAGTTGCCGTCATTAAAGTCCGGATCGGTGATGATGGCCTGGCGCGCCACTTCATTGAAGGCGATGTTCTGCGCCGACAGGTTGGGCGCGCAGGCGATGACGATGCTGTGGCGCAGCCGCTGCGGATAACGCGCCGACCATGCCAGTGCCTGCATCGCGCCCAGGCTGCCGCCCATCACTGCGGCAAATTGCTGAATGCCTAGGTGATCGGCCAGACGCGCCTGCGCGTCAACCCAGTCCTCGACGGTGACCACCGGGAAATCGCCACCCCAGATGCGGCCGGTGTCCGGGTTGATGCTCAGCGGACCGGTGGACCCGTGGCAGCCGCCGATATTGTTGACGCCGATGACGAAAAAGCGGCGCGTATCCAGCGGCTTGCCGGGGCCGATCATGTTGTCCCACCAACCGGTATTGGCGGGGTCGTCGGCGTAGTGGCCCGCGACATGGTGTGAAGCGTTCAGGGCATGACAGACCAGCACCGCATTGGAGCGATCGGCGTTCAGCGTGCCGTAGGTTTCGTAGACGAGCTCGTAATCGTGCAGCGCCGTGCCGCAACGCAGCGGCAGCGGCGCGGCAAAACGGGTACGCTGCGGCGTGACGACGCCGACTGAACGGGAAGGATCCTGAATTTTGTCTGCAGCCATAAAAAAACCCCGCAGCCTGCGCTCCGGGGTTACGAGAATTCGTTCATCTCTTTAGCCGGATTTATTACGCGCCCGCAAGCTGACTCAAATC
>CBHTVL010000284.1:0-3990 GCA_966096475.1 uncultured Burkholderiales bacterium | reverse complement strand
AACAACAAGGCTGACATCCTGTCGGTGCAGTACTCGCACCGCTTCTAGGATTACGCACCCCGATGGGGAGGGCGGCCTGCGGGCCGCCCTTTTTTTGCGCCCGGATGTCCATGTTGCAGTGCGCGGTGCCGGCGGCACGCGTGCTAGAATCATTGCACGCATCAAGGAGCCCCAGCCATGTCCCAATCCCCCCTCGTGGTGCGCAAGGTCGCCGTTCTCGGCGCCGGCGTCATGGGCGCGCAGATTGCCGCCCACCTGATCAATGCGCGCGTCCCGGTCATGCTCTTCGAACTGGCCGCGAAAGAAGGCGACCCCAACGGCAATGTGCTGAAGGCCATCGCCAATCTGAAAAAGCTCGAACCCTCGCCGCTGGCCACCAAAGACGTGGCCGACCTGATCGAGCCGGCGAACTACGACCAGCATCTTGAAGCCCTGCGCGACTGCGACATCGTCATCGAGGCGATTTCCGAACGCATGGACTGGAAGGCCGACCTCTACCGCAAGGTGGCGCCGTTCCTCGGCGAACATACGATTTTTGCGAGCAATACTTCGGGGCTGTCGATCAACCGGCTCGCGGCATCATTCCCGGAGCAGCAGCGCCCGCGTTTCTGCGGCGTGCATTTTTTCAATCCGCCGCGGTACATGCATCTGGTCGAGTTGATTGCCTGCGACGGCACCGAGCCCGGTATTCTGGATGAACTGGAACGTTTCCTCGTCACCACGCTCGGTAAGGGTGTGGTGCGCGCCAAGGACACGCCGAATTTCATCGCCAACCGCGTCGGCGTGTTTTCGATGCTGGCGACGATTCACCATGCCGAACGTCTGGGACTGGGCTTTGATACCGTCGATGCGCTGACCGGCTCGCTGATCGGGCGGCCGCGCAGCGCGACTTTCCGCACCGCCGATGTGGTCGGCCTCGATACCTTCGCCCATGTCGTGCACACCATGCGCGACACGCTGCCGGAAGACCCCTGGCACAAATACTACGGCGTGCCGGCCTGGCTGCAGGGCCTGATCGATCAGGGCGCGCTGGGGCAGAAGTCGCGCAAGGGCGTCTATCAGAAGATCGGCCGCGACATCCATGTGCTCGATCTGAAGTCGGGCGCCTACCGCAATGCCGACGGCAAGGCCGATGAGGCGGTGGTCGAAATCCTCAAGAACAAAAACGTCGCCGAACGCTTCGCCCAGCTGCATGCCTCGACCCATCCGCAGGCGCAGTTCATCTGGTCGATTTTCCGCGACAGCTTCCATTACTGCGCGCTGCATCTGGCGTCGATTGCACACAACGCGCGCGACCTTGATTTCGCCATCCGCTGGGGTTTCGGCTGGGATACCGGCCCCTTTGAAATCTGGCAGTCGGCAGGCTGGCGCCAGATCACCGACTGGATTGTTGAAGACATCGCCGCCGGCCGCACCATGGTCAATGCGCCGCTGCCGGCCTGGGCGCTGAATCCTTCGCGCGCCGGCGTGCATCGTCCCGACGGTTCCTTTGCGCCGGTGCCCGATGCCTATCAGCCGCGTTCTGCCCTGCCGGTGTACCGCCGCCAGCCTTTCCCGGACAAGCTGGTGGGCGAGGAGCGGCGTTACGGTTCGACCATTTTTGAAACCGAGGGCGTGCGCTGCTGGCATACCGGCGATGACATCGCCATCGTCAGTTTCAAGAGCCGCATGCACACCATCGGCGATGAGGTGCTGGAAGGCGTGCAGCAGGCCATCGCCGAAGCCGAGCGCAATTACGCCGGTCTGGTGATCTGGCAGACCGAAGCGCCGTTTTCGGTTGGCGCCAATCTGAAAAAGACCCCCGCAGGCGGTGGTGAAAAACGCGCGGCGCCCTCGGCGCTGGGCAAGCTGTTCAAGAACGTCAAACGCGAAGCCGAATCACTGGCGCTGAAAGCCGCGCGGCAGATCGGTGTTGCCGACCAGCTGATGGCCGGCAAACTCGCCGAAGTCGAACATCTGGTCGAGCAGTTCCAGGTGACGACGCAGATGCTCAAATATTCGATGGTGCCGACGGTCGCTGCGGTGGACGGTCTGGCGCTGGGCGGCGGTTGCGAATTCATCATGCACTGTGACCGAGCCGTGGCGACGCTGGAAAGTTATATCGGCCTCGTTGAAGTCGGTGTCGGCCTGTTGCCGGCCGGCGGCGGCTGCAAGGAATTCGCGATGCGCGCCGCGGCGGAAGCCAAGGGCGGCGACATCTCGCCCTTCCTGCAGAAATACTTCAAGGCGGTGGCGATGGCCGAAGTCAGCCGCAGCGCCGAACATGCACGCGAGATCGGTTATCTGCGGCCGACCGACCGCGTCGTGATGAACCGCTTTGAGCTGCTGGAAATCGCCAAATCCGAAGCGCGTGCGATGGCCGCTGCCGGTTACCGGCCGCCGATGCGGGCCAAGGCGATTCCGGTGCTCGGCCGCAGCGGCATCGCGACCATCCGTGCCTTTGTCGAGAACATGTATGCCGGCGGTTATATCTCCGAACACGACCGTTTGATCGCGGGCAAGGTTGCGACAATCCTATGCGGCGGCGATGTCGAAGCCGGCAGCCTGGTCGATGAACAATGGCTGCTCGATCTCGAGCTGCAGCATTTCATGGAATTGATGGCGACTGAAAAAACGCAGGCCCGGATTGAGCATATGCTCAAGACGGGCAAGCCCCTCAGGAACTGAGGGGCTTGATGTTGGAACAACATAGCCTCGATTTTCGGCGGAGACTAACCTTCAGGTTATGTCGTAGCCAAAAGACGCAGGCGCGTATCGAGCACATGCTCAAAAACGGCAAGCCCCTGAGAAATTGAGATGAGGGAACTGACATGAGCAAATCCCTGCAGGACGCCTATATCGTTGCCGCAACCCGTTCGCCGGTGGGCAAGGCGCCGCGCGGCATGCTGAAAAACGTGCGGCCCGATGATCTGCTGGCCCATGTGATTAAAAGCGCCGTGGCGCAGTGCCCGGGTCTGGACCGGCATGAAATCGGCGATGTCATCGCCGGCTGCGCGATGCCGGAAGGCGAGCAGGGCATGAACGTCGCCCGCATCGGCCTGCTGCTTGCCGGCCTGCCCGACACTGTTCCGGGCATGACGCTCAACCGCTTCTGTTCATCGGGCCTGCAGGCGGTGGCTGACGCCGCTGCGCGCATCCGCCTCGGTGAAACCGATGTAATGATCGCTGCCGGCACCGAAAGCATGAGCATGGTGCCGATGGGCGGCAACAAACCGAGCTTCAGCCCCGACATCTTCGCGAAAGATGAAAACGTCTGCATCGCCTATGGCATGGGTATCACCGCCGAACGTGTCGCTGCGCAATGGAAAGTCAGCCGTGAAGACCAGGACCTGTTTGCTGCGGAAAGCCACCGCCGCGCTGTTTGGGCGACGGATGGCGGTGAATTCAAGAACGAGATCACGCCGTACGACATCAACGACCGTCTGCCGGATCTGAAGACGCGCGAAATCACCGTCAAGACCCGTCGCGCCGAACAGGACGAAGGTCCGCGTCGCGATACCTCCGTTGAGGCACTGGCGAAACTCAAACCGGCTTTCGCCGCCAAAGGCAGCGTTACCGCCGGCAACAGCTCGCAGATGTCGGATGGTGCGGGCGCCGTGGTGCTGATGAGCGAGGCCGCGGTAAAACGTTACAACCTCAAGCCGCTCGGCCGTTTTGTCGCTTATGCCGTGGCGGGCGTGCCGCCGGATGTGATGGGTATCGGTCCGGTCAAAGCGATCCCCAAGGTGCTGCAGCAGGCGGGCATCAGCAAAGAACAGCTCGACTGGATTGAACTCAATGAAGCGTTTGCCGCACAGTCACTGGCAGTGATCCGTGAACTCGGACTTGATCCGGCGAAAGTGAATCCGCTGGGCGGCGCGATTGCGCTGGGCCATCCGCTGGGTGCCACCGGTGCGATCCGCGTCGCGACGCTGTTGCACGGGCTGCGCCGCCACCAGAAGCGCTACGGCATGGTGACGATGTGCATCGGCACCGGCATGGGTGCTGCGG